>RFJM01000214.1 GCA_003694905.1 Caldilineae bacterium | reverse complement strand
TTTCAGCTTCTCGGGCCGGGCTGCATGTGGGACAGGCTTTCCAGCCTGTCCGCAAACATGACCACACGGCACGACACGGCAAGCCGAAGCGGTAGGGGGGTGTTCGGTTGGGTGTGGCTGCGACGTTTCCGGGGGGCGCCGCCCGCGAGCTGCCCCCAAATTGAAACACACCCCGTCCCCGCTGCGATGTTGGCGGGTCTCCTCCTCTGTGCTACAATTTCAATCCAGTGGTTGCCGGTGGGTTTTACCCCTCCGACAGCATTTTGCCCGATTGGGGCATAGCACGAATCTAACTCAATTCCCAGTTTCATCCCGGCATGTTCGACCTGCTCGTTGGTCAACCAGGTATTCTGCTGCAACGCTGGGTGTCGGCTGCCAAGGGCAAGATGGGGGGCTTCCCCCACCGTCTCATACCCTCCCGCCGCTGACACCGGAACCTGTCCGTTTGGGCCTCGTCCCTCTTCCTCGAGGGCAAGGTCCTACAGGTCGTGATGTGTTGTCTCTTATCGCCGGCATACCCTTGCCGAAATACCCTGGTTCGACCCAAGGAGCTTTTCTTATGTCTGTCAATCCCCAACCCGAAAAACATCTCGTTTGTGTTGCCTGGCCCTACGCCAGCGGTGACCGCCATCTCGGCCATGTCGCCGGAGCCTACCTTCCGCCCGATATCTACGCCCGCTACCAACGCCTGCGCGGCAATGAAGTGCGCATGGTCTCGGGATCGGATACTCACGGCACGCCGGTGACCGTCGCTGCAGCCAAGAAAGGCGTCAGCAACGCCGAGATCGTTGCTTACTACCACGCACGCTTCGTCCAGTCCTTCAAGGACTTGGGACTGAGTTTCGATCTCTTCACCCACACCGACACACAGAATCACTGGGACGTCACCCACGAGCTGTTTCTCAACCACCTCAAGAACGGCTATCTCTACCGTGACACCCAGCAACAGCCCTATTGCCTGATCGACCAGCGCTTTCTCGCCGACCGCTACATCGAGGGTACCTGCCCTATCTGCGGCTACGCGGATGCGCGAGGCGACCAGTGCGACAATTGCGGGAATATCTATGATGCCGTAGAGCTGATCAATCCTCGCTGCAAGATCTGCGGGCAGAGCCAGATCGAAGTACGGGAAACCGAGCACTTCTTCTTCGATCTGGCCAAAGCCGCCCCCCATCTTGTCGCCTGGCTGAACGACGGCAACAAGAGCCACTGGCGGCCGGCCGTCTACAACTATGCCAAACAGCAGGCGGAGAGTGGAGAACTGCGAGGTCGTGCCATCACGCGTGACATCGACTGGGGTATCAGCGTTCCCGTCGAGGGTTTCGAAGACAAGGTCATCTACGTATGGTACGATGCGGTGCAGGGCTACTTCAGCGCCACGCGCGAAGTCTGCGCTCTGGAAGGGAAGCCTGAAGCCTGGAAGGACTGGTGGCTGGACCCCTCGGTGAAGTCCCTCTACTTCATCGGCAAGGACAACATTCCTTTCCACGCCATCATCTGGCCCGCCATGCTCATCGCCGACGGTCGCGGGCTAAACCTGCCCTATGATGTGCCGGCCAACGAGTATCTCAACATCGAGGACAAGAAGATCAGCACAAGCCGGCGCTGGACCATCGACCTGCCCGATTTCCTCAGCCGCTACGATCCCGACCCCTTGCGCTATGCCCTCACCATCAACGCGCCCGAGACGCGTGATGTCAACTTCACCTGGGACGAATTCCTGCGTAGAAACAACGACGAGTTGGTCGCGACCTGGGGCAACCTGGTGAATCGTACGGTTGGTTTCGCCTACAAGCGCTTCGAGGCGCGGGTGCCCGAACCGGGTCCCCTGGATGCCGTGGACCAGGCCTTGCTGGCGGAATCGGAAGCAGCCTTCGACCGTGTAGGCGCCGAGATCGACGCGGTACGTCTCAAGATCGCGCTGACCAAGGCCATGGAACTGGCCCATAGTGCCAACCGCTATCTCAACGAAAAGGCCCCCTGGAACCAGATCAAGAGCGATCCGCAGGCTGCGGCCACGACCATCTACGTCACCTTGCAGGTCATCGACCGCCTCAAGGTGCTGCTCAATCCTTTCCTCCCCTTCACAACACAGAAGCTCCATCGCTACCTGGGCTATGAAGGCGACATCTTCGGCCGATTGTATATCGACGAGGTCAGCGATGCGCGAGGTACTCGCCCCGTGCTGCGCTACGATGGCAGTCAGCTGGAAGCACGCTGGGAGCCGACAACCCTGCCGCCCGGCCAGAAATTGCAGAAGCCCGAGCCCCTCTACAAGAAGCTAGACCCCGAGATCGTGGAGCAGGAACGAGAGCGGCTACTGGCCCACCTGGCCCAGGCCGAATAGTTCCTCTCCTCCTATCATGAATGCCTCTTTCCCCACCTTTGAGGAATTCGAGGACCTGGTCGCCGAGGCGCTGGCCGGGTTACCTGACGAGATCAAAGAGATGATGCAAAACGTGGCCGTCACCGTCGAACTGACGGCCACGCCGGAGCAACGACGGGCAGCCCGGCTGCGCCCTGGCCAGGAACTCTACGGCCTGTATCAGGGCATTCCCCTGACCCAGCGCACCTCCCACTACGGGATGGTGCCGCCCGACCGTATCACCATCTTCATGTATCCCCTTGTCTACCACTATCGCACCCCCGAGGCCATTCGCCGGCAGGTACGCCGCACCGTTCTGCACGAAATCGGCCATCATTTCGGGATGGATGAGGAGCATCTGCGCAACTTGGGATACTGAACAAGATGCCACATCTCGCGAGCACATGACCTCCTCCCTCTGCCGACGATTCCACTTCGCACAGCCATGAACGAGACGAACCGCGACCACCCGGATTTTGCCAACACCGTCATCCTCGTCACCCGCGCAGGGATGGGCTCGGCCACGCCCGAACTGCAGGAGCGGCTGCTCGACACCTATCTGCGGCTCCTCCTCGAGAACGACTTGCTGCCCGCGGCCGTCTGTTTCTACACGGAGGGCGTGAAGCTGGTCGTGGAAGGTTCACCCCTCCTGGAACGTCTGACCCAACTCGAAGACAGGGGAGTACGTCTGATCTGCTGCTCCACCTGTCTCAACTACTACGGCCTCATCGAGCAGGTACGCGTCGGTATCATCGGCGGCATGCCGGACATCATCGAAGCTCAGGCCAGGGCCGACAAGGTGATCACCTTGTGATGCCGGATCGACGACCTTCTCCTCTCACATCGCGAGTGATGCCATGCCCATCAATGAAGTCCATGCACGCGTCGGGAATGCCGCTCTGCTGTTTATGTTGATCGCGGGGATATGGGGCCTGATCCGTTGGGCACGCCAACAGGGGATCGACGCCAACTACTTTGGCGTGCTGGTGGTGGGCGAGCTATTGGTGCTGGCCCAGTGGCTGCTGGGTGCGTACATGTGGCTGGGACTGGGGCGGGTACCGGCCTCCTCGCGGCCTTGGATGCACTATCTCTACGGGACGGTGGCTGCGCTGGCGTTACCGGCCGTCTATGCCTACACCCGTGGCCAGACGGAAGATCGCCGTCATCAAGCGCTATACGGCCTGGTCTGTCTCTTCGTGGCGGCCATCGTGTTCCGCGCCACCATGGTGTTGGGGAGCTGATTCGGGGCGAACAGCCTGCAAAGAGAAAGGCACCCTGCATCCCCCGCAAAGCTAATACCGTGCCAGGGGACTCGTGCCCCGCGACACTTTGCCGGTAGCCGTGACCGGTGCGCTAACATTCCCACCTGGTGCCCCACCACCATCAAGCCATAGCGGGGCCCGTAGCGAGCCCCGCTATGACATAAGTACAGCCTAGCGAATTCCGGCCAGATCCTGTAGCAGGCGCCAGTTGGCCAGCCTGTCTTCCTGGGCCGCCAACAGCATCTCGCTGGGATTCCCGTCCTTGTCGAAATGCTTGGCGAAACGGCCTTCGCCGCGAGCGAAGTCGATAAAGGTGAAGGGTTCCTTGGTCTTGGGATTGATGTACCAGTCACCCTTGACATTGGGATTCCCCTTCAGGCTCAGCCGCTCACGGATGGTGTCACCCTTGCGCGGGTCGTAGATGAGCAGGGGGAAAGCGCGGCTGTCGACCGCGGCGCGGGCGCGCTGCTGTGACTCGAAGTCGGCCACTCCGTGCTCGGGCTGGCAGGTCGTGTAGACGCTGAGCAACGCCGGGCCGGGATACTCGTTGGCTTCCATCACCGCCCGATAGAAGTGATTGATATGTGCTGCTGTCGTCTGGGCCACATACACATTCGGGTGCATCATGGCGATCTGGGCGATCTCCTTGCGGCGTTCACTCTTGCCCAGCTCGACCTTGCCAAAGGGGCTCATCTTGGTGCCCTGGCCCTGGAAGGTACCGGTCGAAGCCTGGCCACCCGTGTTCGAGTAGACCTGGGTGTCCAGCACGATGACCTTGATATCCATGCCACTGGCCAGCATGCGGCTGAGCGCGCCGAAACCGATGTCCAGCATGGCGCCATCGCCGCCGATTACCCACAGGCGCTTGTGCTGCCAGCCCTTCTGGTCCCAGCGAGCTCGGATGCCCATGGCATCGGTGGCGGCATTCTCGAAGAGCGAGTTGGTCCAGGAAACCGTCCAGGGATTGTAGGGGTACGTGCTCCCGTAGACGGTGGAACAGCCCGTCGCGTTCACAATGCCGATGTTCTCGCGGCCGACCTGGAAGGCCGTGGCCGCCATCCACATGCGCAGAGCTGTGGCCTCGCCGCAGCCTGCGCAGGAACCGGCGCCGCCTACGTAGCCCAGGCTCTCTTCCAGCAGCATGATGTCGGCCAGGACTTTCTCGTTGATGAACCGTTCCGGTGTGGGGGGGAGGCTGCGGAAGAAATCGAATGCCTGCTTATAGCGAGGCACGGTCTCCTCGTCCTTTTCGATCATCTTCAGGGCATGATAGCCGAGGTCCGCGCAGACCTGCACGCATTCGGCGCAGCCCTTGCACTTGGTGGGGTCGATGAAGATGCCGAAAAGCCCGCCACTGCCCGGTTCCTTTTTCTCGGGCACCTTGTAGAATTTATTGGTCTCGGCCCACTGTTCTGCCAGCCAACCTCGTTGGTCCTCCGGCATCTCCGAGAGCGCTTTCTGCAGTTCCGCCTGTTCGACGACTTTGCCGAGAATAGCGGTATCCGGACATTCGGTCACGCAGGTCATGCAGCCCACGCAGTTATTGTGGTCGAACTCGGGGATCTCGGGCGCGATGTAAGAGAAATCGCGGAACACGCCCGTACCGGCCGGGATGAGCGAGCGGGCCACGCCCAGATCCGCGGGCAGTTCGTTGTCGACAGCCTGGTTGTAGGCGCCGATGACGCGTTCGTTGAAATCTTCCACATAGCCTTCGAGGTCGAACTCGAAGATGGTGTTGTCGATGCCCACGTCGTGGGTTTCCATGCTGGTGCCGGCTTCCTTGACCAGCAAGCCCAGCCCTGCCGAACCGGTGACGCGAGAAGAGATCTTGTCCGCCGGCTTGACGGGTTCATTATCGATGAGAAGAATGGGATTGGGTGTTGTCATGGGTCTCTATGTACCTCCCTTGACGGGTGAATAGACTTGGGATGGCGCCTTAGCTCTGGATGGGCAAACGCGCCAGATCGGTGACCGAGAGGATTCCGACCGGTTTCTTGTGGCCGTTCTCTTGCTGTACCACGATGAGACGGTGCACGCGATGCTCGATGAGCTTGTTGACGGCGTCGGCCAGAGGCTCGTCCGGCGTAGTCGTAACCACATCTCGGGTCATGATATGTTCGGGCAAGATATCGGGCAGGGACGAGAACTCGCGATTGCTGACTTCGGCCTTCACCAGATCGGTCTGGCTGATGACGCCTTCCAGGAAACCGTTCTCATCCACCACCACTACGGCGCTGATATCCCGCTCGGCCATGGCACGCACCACATTGGGTAGCGGCGTGGTACGCTGGCAGGCCACCACGCCGTGATGCATGACATCGCGCACGAGTTGGCCCGCGGTCTCCACCTCGGCCGGTTCACCGGCTTCGATAATCTCTCGCGGGACCTCCCGTACTTCGGTGTACCCCCGGCGCACCGCGGTGAGGTTGTCCTGTACGACCTGTTCCCCGCGTTTGCCGAAGTACTTGCGCAGACTCTTTTCCACGCCGGCCATCAATTCCTCCTCGCTGAGGTTCCTTGCCTGCAGGAAGGGTGTCGCCCGCAGGAAGACGCCCAGCAGCACGATACCTTGCATGCGCACCTGCAGGTCCGCGGCTGTGGCCACCTCGCGGGCGATAGCTGCGGCATCCAGGTAGAGCACGCGGATATTCTTGCGGCGGATAATACGCCGGGCATATTCGGGGATGCTCTGCCAGACCTCCGCCGGGTCTTCGTGCCGGGACTGCATAAAGATGGTGCCGCCCTCCTGAAGGCCGAGCAGCGGATTCCCCAGGTTGAAGGCGTTGACGTCGTTCAGCGGCACAAACTCCACGAACTTCAGCTCGCTGTGCGTGCGGATGGGCTCCTCGGCCGCGGTGAGGTAGTAGGTGGTGGGCAGACCTTTCTTCTCGGAGCCGTACTTGGGATACGCCTGCACGTAGAGGTCGAACAGATCGCCCACGATGGTGGCGATGACCTTGTTGGTGGTCACCGAACCGAAGCCACCTACCGAGTGCCCCCGCATCGAGAACGCACCCTTCGGCCGCACATCGGGGTCGAAGCGGTTCTCGAGTGCCAGTTCGTGTTTGATGCCCAGCACGAAGTAACGCCGACCACCGTTCACCATATTCTGGACGGCAGCGATGATATCGCCCGGCCGCACATCGCGGCTACCCAGGCCGGCAGAGCCGCTGTAGATGGTGGGGATGCGATGCAGGCGCGGGTAGCCGGGCGCGTCTATCAGCGCATCTGCAAACGCGGCCTTGATCTCGGCGGTGAGCGGGTTGCTCTGGGCCATGGGATTGTCCATACGCTCCAGCACGGTCACCGCCCGACACCTTGCCAACACATCCACCAGCTCGGGACCGGGGAAGGGACGGAAGCATGTCACGTGAACTACCCCTACCTTGAGGCCGGTCTCTTCGCGCAGGTAGTCGCATGTCACCGCAGCCGTCTCGGCCATGGTGCCCATGGCCACGATGGCATACTCGGCGTCCTCCATGCGATAGGGCTCGACCAGATCATAGCGGCGCCCCGTTAGCTCGTAGTACTCATCCATGGCCGCCTTGAGGATGGGCTTCACCCGATCGTAGAAGTAGCGCTGCGCGATCTTCCCCTTCATGTAGCTGTCCTGGTTCTGTACTACGCCGGACATAACCGGCTTCGACGGATCCATGAAGTCGCGCAGCTTCTCGTTGGGATTGCCCACAAACTGCTTCATCAGTTCGGGTTCGGGCAGAAGCACATTCTCGATGGTATGGGTGGTGAGAAAACCGTCCTGAGCGTTGAAGAAGGGTGTCTCGCTCTCTTCGGCCGCGCGGCGGGCAATGAGGGCCAGGTCCGCGGCTCCCTGCGCATTCTTGGCAAAGAGCATACCCCAGCCCGTGTCGGCAACGCCCATCAGGTCATCATGCCCGGCATGGACGTTGAGGCTCTGGCTGGTGAGGGCGCGGGCGCCGATATGGAACACCACCGGCAGACGCTTGCCGGCGATCACGTACAACACCTCCTTCATCAGGATCAGACCCTGACCAGAGGTGAAGTTGGTGACTCGGCCCCCTGCCAGCGCAAAACCCTCCGCAGCAGAAGCCGAAGAGTGTTCGCTCTCGGGCTCGATGAAGATCAGCCGTTCGCCCCAGAGATTGGTCTGCCCGTTGGCCACGGCCTGCGCATAGTTCTGTCCCATCACCGTCGAGGAAGTGATGGGATAAGCGCAGGCACCCTGGGTGATGTTTGTCTCTACCCAGCTTACCGCGCCACTACCGTCGGTTGTAGTGGGAATGCCGGGAAAGGGTACGTGATTTGAGTGGTTGTTTTTGGTCATGCAGAACACTCCATAAGTAGAGATTTCGTCTCAGAATGAAAGACACCAGGCAACTCTGATTGTCCTTCATCAGTCTGCCCCATCTTCCTCGCACCATGGGCAGGAGCCGAACGCCGGGGTGGGAAGACAGTGTTGGGCGAAGCCCGTGCGTCCGGCAGGGCACGCAGCCTCATTGCTAACATCTGCTATTGTACCCCAGTTGTGGCTTTTGCGTAAGTGACGGGGATCACCGCGCGCGTCGCCTTGGGTTTCCGCAGCCGGCTTGAGGGAGGAAGGGACAGGTAGGGAGCCAATGGCAGGCGGAGGAAAACGCCTCCTCGCGCTCCTTCCCATTTGTTTACCAATCCGCCGGCTTGTTGTAGCATTGCCTTGTTTGCCCACTACAGACAGTCGCGGTCAGGTTGCCAATCCGGACCCCGGCAGGCAGACACCTTGCACAGTTCAGGAGTACGAGCCATGGAGCGAGATCTGCTTGAACACACCCTGTTACAACTGCAAAACGCTCTGGAACGAGACGATCTGGAAGGTGCAGCCAACATCATCGAGGCGCTGCGTCCGGCCGACCAGGCGGACGTGTTCTCAGAACTGGACGAAGAGGAACAGGTAGCGCTCCTGCCCCGCATCGCTCCCGAAGACTCTGCCGATATTCTGGAGGAGCTGGACGAAGAGATCGCCGCCGAACTGGTACGCTCGCTGCCCGACGAGGCGCTCATCCCCATTGTGGATGAGATGGAACCGGACGAGGTGGCAGATCTCCTGGGCGATCTGCGACCCGAACGCGCGGAATTCCTGCTACGCAGCCTGGACGATCCCGAAGAAGTGCGGCCCCTCATGTTCCATGCTGATGAGAGTGCCGGCGGTCGCATGACCACCGAATTCCTGGTGTTGCGCCGACGCATGACCGCGGCCGAGGCCATCGAGGCCTTTCGGCAATGGCACCCCGACGCCGAGACCATCTACTATCTCTACGTGGTAGAC
>RFJM01000213.1 GCA_003694905.1 Caldilineae bacterium | reverse complement strand
GGACGAAGTCAGGCGCGCCCTCGCCACGCGGGGGGAAGTGGTCAGCCGGCCGCAGGAGCTGATTCAGGGGGGGCTGGGGCTCGTTGCGCGCCAGGCTGTATTCATCGACGGCAAGTACTGGGGCCTGAGCAACGTGGCCATCGAGCTGCCCGCGGTATTGGCCCAGGCCGGGCTGGACCCGCCACCGGCCGATCCCAACATCGCGCTGAGGGATCAGGCGGGCGAAGTGTTCTACGGCGATCCCTCGGTCTTCGAGCGGGAACCGGTCATCTATCGCATCGAACTGCCCGAGGGGGCCTGGGAGATGGCAGGGATACCTGCAGCCGGCTGGTCGGCCGCACACGGCGTTCCCCTCCTCGTGCTGCGACTATTGCTGGCCTTCCTGGCGCTGGCCGTGCTCTCCTCGGTGTATCTGCTCTCCAATCGCCAGCAGCGGCTGCGCTGGGCCGTGCAAGAAAGGACGCGCGAATTGAGCGAGGCCATGCAGGCGCTGGAGGAGCAGCGTTCCATCCTGCGCACCGTGGTCGACAATATCCCGCGCTCCTTCGTCGCCATCATCGAATCGGACATGACGCCCAGTCTGGTGGCGGGGCAGGAGTTCGCGCGCATGGGGCTGGACCCCGGCGATTTCGTCGGCGTACCGCTCACGCAGATCTTCAGCGGGCATGCCGAAGAAGCACGGCGCTACTTCGATCAGACCATGGCGGGGGAAGATGTGGCCTTCGAGATAGAGACGGGTGCGGGCACCTATCTGGAATTCAGGACCACGCCCCTACGCCTGCCGGACGGCACCATTCCCCGCATCCTTGTGGTGGTCGAGAATATCAGCGAGCGGAAGCAGGCAGAGCTGAGATTGCGCGAGAGCGAAGAGAACTACCGCACCCTTTTCGAGGAAGCAGCGGACGGGATCGCGGTGCTGGATGAGCAGAATCGGGTGCTGGCCGTCAACAGGCGGCTGTGCGAGCTGCTGGGCTACGAGCAGGACGAGCTGGTGGGGACCGACATCACCCGTCTGGTCCACGAAGAAGACCTGGCGGGCAAAGACCATCAGGCGGCCTATCAGGCCTTGCTGAAAGGACAGACGCTGCTAAGCCAGTATCGCCTGCGACGCAAGGATGGCAGCTACGTCTACACCGAACTGAACACCAGGATGGTCAGACCGGGGCAGTTTCTCAATGTCGTGCGGGATATCAGCCAGCGCGTGGAGGCGCAACAGGCCCTGGAACGCCTCAATGCAGAACTGGAACAACGGGTCCGGGCCCGAACGGCGGAACTACGGCGTCGTGTGCGCGAGGCCGAGCGCCTGAATCGGGGCATGCTCAATCTGCTCGACGATCTGACCGCGGCCAAGCGCCAAGTCGAGAACAGCGCCCGGCGCCTGGAGGCCACCAACAGGGAGCTGGAGTCCTTCTCCTATTCGGTCTCCCACGACCTGCGCGCACCCCTGCGCGCCATCGGCGGCTATGCCCGCATACTCAACGAAGATTATCGGAATCGCCTGGACGAAGAGGGCGCGCGCATGCTGGATACCATCCAGGCCGAAGTGGAATACATGCGCTCGCTCATCGACGGTCTGCTGCGCTTTGCCCGCATGGGTCAGCAGGCGCTGAACATCCACCCGGTCGAGATGGAACGGGTGGTGAGAGAAGCGTTCGCAGAACAGCGCCGTCTCTGGCCCGAGCGAGAAGTAGATTTCCGGCTGTCACCGCTGCCCACGGTCGAGGCCGACCCGGTTTTGATCCAGCAGGTCTGGGCAAACCTGCTGGGCAATGCCCTCAAGTTCTCCCAAACGCGCGACCCCATCCGCATCGAAGTAGGTGCGTCGCAGAACGAGCAGGAGGTCATGTTCTGGATTAAGGACAACGGCGTCGGTTTCGATATGGACTACGCGTCGAAGCTGTTTACGGTGTTCCAGCGGCTGCACCCGCGCGAGGAGTACGAAGGTACCGGCGTGGGCCTGGCCCTGGTCCAGCGTATCATCCACCGCCACGGCGGCCGCATCTGGGCCGAGGGCAAGGTGGACGAAGGCGCCACGTTCTTCTTTACCCTTCCTTTGTCACAACCCCCTCAGGCGGCGAGAGCAACAATCGTGACGCCCTCACCTTCGGAGGAGTGACCTCCCGGTCGCGCAGCCCGTCCCGGCCATGATGCCCTCCCTGCCGCGGACCATCGGCCGGACCGCATTCCATCGCGACAAAAGGACACTCTGCTTTCGGTAGCCGTCGGCCTTCCCCACCGCAGCCGCTCCATCCCCGCTCTTCCCAGACATTCCATCATCAGGAGGTGGCGCCACGTGCCCACCCAGATAAAGGATTCATCCCCCATCCCCCAAGAACCCCTTGATATTTTGATCGTCGAGGATTCGTCGTTGGACGCCGAGCTCATCGTGCGCGAGCTACAGCGCTACGGCCTGCAGGTGCGCTGGCAGCGCGTGCAGGACGCGCGCGGCCTGCAGGCTGCGCTGCACCAACAGCGGTGGGACCTGGTGCTATCCGACTACAGCATGCCCCAGTTCGACGGCATGAAGGCCCTGGAGATCGTGCAGAAGAGCGGTGTAGACTTGCCCTTCATCCTCGTCTCCGGCTCGATGGGCGAGGAGATCGCGGTGGAGGCCATGCGCAGGGGGGCCACCGACTACCTGCTGAAAGACAGGCTGGCGCGGCTGGGACCGGCGGTGGTACGCGCGCTCGAGGAGCAAGAGTTGCGCCGCGCCCAGGAGAAAGCCCAGAAGGAGTTGCTGGCCGC
>RFJM01000212.1 GCA_003694905.1 Caldilineae bacterium | reverse complement strand
TAGACGCCCTCGGCGTGACGGGCCAACGCCTCGGCCACGCCGCCGATGGCGTCGTAGGCCGCATGAGTCAAGAGATCGTTTCTCCGGTGCTCCCACAGGATGGTCAAGGCGAACTGGAGCAGGGGGAGCCGGCCCTCTTCCATGCCGACGTCCCCAAGGATGCGTTCCACCAGGCCGGTCTCGAAACCTACCCCCAGCAACGCGGCCGGGTGCACGACCGCGCGCTGCAATTCCCGGCGGGTCATCGGTCCCAACACCACAATGCCGTCTTGCAGCGCGTCGGCCATGGGGTGGTAGGTGAGGGCCTGCTCCAAAAAGTCCGCGCGCAGGGTAATCAGTAATCTGCAACGCTGCTCTTCAGGTGAGCCAGGGCTATGGACCGCCGATTCGGAGACCGAGAAGGGGGCCAACAGCATATCCAGGAAGCGCCGACGCTCTTCTGGCTGCGGACAGAGCGCATAGAGTTCTTCAAACTGGTCCACGACGAGCAACATCCGTGTGGTCGCCGATCGCTGCCGCAGCAAATGATAGAGCACGTCGCGCAACGACACCGTGCTCCCTGCCAACGCGTTGCTCAACTTGCGGGCTTCGATAACCCGGTCGGCCTCGGATGCGTCGGGCTCGAGTAGATCGATGACTGCAGTAGACAGACTGAAAAAAGGTCGATTGCCGGGACGAAAGCTGGCCACCAACCATTGGCCCTCTCGAGATCGACCCAAGTAGGGGACAAGGCCAGCGAACACGGCCGACGACTTACCACTTCCCGAAGGCCCTACCACAGCCACAACCCGGCGTTGCTGCAGCGCCTGCAACAGATGCCGGCTGAAAGCCTCACGACCGAAGAAGAAGTCGGCGTCCGCTTCGCCAAAGGCATAGAGGCCGCGATAGGGAGATGGCAGTAGCGCTACTTGTGTAGCGGGAAGATGCGGCGCGGGGGACCGCGAGGCAGGGTTGTCGCGGATTTGCTCGTACACGGCGCGAGTGGCAGGCTCCGGCGCGACACCCAGCTCATCGGCCAGGATCTGCTCGCAGATCTCGTACTGGCGCAGGGCAGCGCTGCGTTGGCCGCTACCCACCAGCAATCGCATCAAGAGCCGATGGCCGGGTTCGTTCATCGGGTCCAGCCTGAGCAAACGCCGCGCCTGTTCTAGGCCGGCTGCGTAGTCTCCCAGATTTAGGTAGAGCGTGGCAAGTTCTTGCAACGCGTCAATGAGCAGCAGATAGAGCCGCTCCCGTTCCAACAATACCCACTCATCGAAGCCCAACCCGCCCGGAAGATACAACCCCTCCAGAAATTCACCCCGATAAAGCGCCAGTGCCTGGGCCAATTGGCCAGCATCGTGGAGAGAAAGCCGGCGCCGGGGATCGTCGCGTATGCGGCGATACGCATCCACACCCGCTTCAAACTCGGTTACGTCCAGGCGAAGATCCTGATCCGGGTTGATACCCACACTCGTCCGGTTGCTGAGCAGGTGCGGGCCCAACACGCTGCGCAGGCGGGTCAGGGCCACCCGCAGGTTGCCCAGCGCCTGATCGCGCGCTCGATCGGGCCAAAGCAACTCGGCTACGACCTCACGCGGTTGCGGCTGGCCGCGGCAGGCCAGATACACCAGCAGCGCCTCCGCCTTACTCGACGTCAAATTGTCGATGGGCGCACCATTCAGTGTGATTCGCAGCGGTCCCAACGCCGCGATTTCGAGAAGCATACTCATCGGACAACGCATAAAGATGGGAATTTTCTGAGTCTATCATTCCTCATCGAGTACCGCAAGCGGCTTCTTGAGGAGGGGTGTGTCTTGATTTGGGGGCAGCTCGCGGGTGGCGCCCCCTGGAAATGTCGCGGCCACACCCAACCCGACAGCCCCCTACCGCTTCGGCTTGCCGTGTCGTGTGGTCGGGTATGCGGACAGGCTGGAAAGCCTGTCCCACATGCAGGTCTGCTCGAGAAGCTGAAGCCTCCGCCGCCTGTCTGGCCGGCCGACGCCGCGGATGCGGGGGCGCTCCCCCGCACCCCCGTGCAGGGGGGACCCTTACCAGCCTGGCGCACCGCCTGCCCCTATTTCGAAACGCAGCTCCGGGTTTGGGTGCGTTTCAACTTGAGGGCGGCCCGGGGGGCAGCGACCCACGCAAAAGACCGCGGCTCTGCCTGCTCAATAGTAGAGGCTGCGGCCGGCTGCACCGTGACCGTTGCCACGCCGCCGATTCTGCCATTTTCTGATCACCGCGCGTTTTGTACGGATCATAACTTGTCATTTTGGCAAAGTTGGGACATAATATACATTACAGTTGCTTGGTGATGCATTGTCGCGTGCGGACAATGCCATCGGGAAGAGCATACCCGCGCAGGGAAACGTAGAGGGCGAAGCCTGGACGTTCTCCGCGTTCGTATCTTTGACAAATTCCCCTCGAACGGTGTGACCTGAATGCCCGAGGCATTCAGTCCCAGCGAGCCACAACGATCCAATCAGCATTAGCGAGCCGAGTTATCTCGTGGTCCCTTCCTCGCCATCTGAAGATGCTCTGCATCTTGTCCTCCATCTGCATTGGCGCCCCCCCGCCCATGTAGAGGATGAGCCGCGCTTCTGGGTCTGGGCCGAATGCGGTGATGCCCCCCAACCCCGGCGACAACGCGGGCGTCCGGCCGCGCGGCCAAAACCTAAACCCCATCCCTTCATCCTTGCCGAGGCAGGAGCCCTGCGCCGTGTCCTCCAGCACTTCGACCCTGCCATCATCACGCAGGGTCTGGAGACCTTCACCTTGCATCTGCCCAGTACCCGTACAGGCCCCTTGCCCAGTCCCCGGCTGATCCACAACTGGGATCTGGTCCGCCAGGATGTGCGCCTGGCACCCTGGTATATCCAGGGGCTACGTCTCTCCCGCGCGACTACCCTCACCCTTTTGGACAAACTCCGCTCCTGTGCCTGCCCTGAGCATCTGGTCCTGGGCGATGATCTTCTCTTCTGGCGCAAAGTCTTCAACCTTGTCTTGCAGGTTCTGACCCAGCAGCACTACATCCCCAGTATCGTCTCGTCACGGCAAGATGCGGACGGCTTCTACGGAGTGTGGAAGCCCGTACTGGACACCGGCGAAGTGCACGACACGGCGATCTCGCTGGCCAAGGCCATGCCCCCGCTGTGTCGTAGCGAGCTGGGGCCGGATGATGAGGAGCCTGCGCCCCTGTATCTGTTGAAAGAATTCGCCGCCCAGATGACCGACCACCTGGTGCGCGAGTGGGGCAGCAAGGCACCGCACCGCCTGGGATATCTGCACAACCAAAACGGCGTTGCCGCCTGGCTTAAATCTCTCGTGCAGCCGAACCCGCGTATCTCGGCGCCGGGCGGGCAACTGCACCTGCTGGCCGATCAGATCTCGACGTGGCAAAGGAATCTGGCTCCGGCCGGTAACACCAGCTTCACCATCGCCCTGAAATTGCAGGCGCCTGCGAGTATCAGCACCAACGGGCATCTCTATGTGCCTGAGACGGGTTGGCGCCTGGATTACCTGTTGCAGGCCCGGGACGATCCTACACTGCAGGTGCCGGCGCAGCAGGTGTGGCAATCGCAGGACGAGACGCTTACCTTCCATCAGTACCGTTTCACCAGGGCACAGGAAAAGTTGTTGCAGGGTTTGGGGCGGGCGGCCTACATCTTCGCACCGATAGAGCGCAGCCTGCAGGATCCGGCACCCACAGGTGTCGACCTCAACACTACCGAGGTCTACAGCTTCCTGCGCGAGGCGGCTCCGCTGCTGCGTCAGAGCGGCTTCAGCCTGATATTGCCGCCCTGGTGGGAGGCGGCCGGCGCTCGTCTTGGGCTCAAGCTTTATCTCTCGCCGACCCGTCCCGAGCCCCCCGACGTGGTGAAAGACCCCGACAGCCCTGTCAAGGCGGTAGCCTATCGCTGGGAACTCGTCCTGGGCGACACTACCCTTACCCGTGAGGCTTTCGCAGACCTGGTGTCGTTGCGGTCGCCACTGGTGCAAAAGGACGGTCGCTGGCTACGCCTGGACCCGGAACAGATCGAGGCGGCAGAACGCTTCTGGCAGCGACACAGTTTCGAGGGCAAACTGGACCTGCAACGAGCTCTCCGCGTGGCCTTGGGGCTGGATGAACATTTCGACATCGCCGGCCTGCCGGTTCACAAAGTTATCCTGGAGGGCTGGTTGCCGGAAGTGATCCGGCGTTTGACCGAGGGGGATGACAGACTACGCGAGGCCATCCAGCCGCTGAGCCTGCGCGGCATGTTGCGGCCCTATCAGCGCTATGGCTACGCCTGGCTACACACCCATCGCCACCTGGGGCTGGGTGCGTGTCTGGCAGACGATATGGGGCTGGGCAAGTCGGTCCAGGCGATTTCTCTGCTCCTGCGCGAGCAAATCGAACTGGGCGACCTGCCCCAACCCACCCTCCTCATCTGCCCCACCTCTTTGCTGGGGAACTGGCGCCGCGAGTTCGAGCGCTTCGCACCGCATCTGCGCGTCTTCATTCACTACGGGCCGGAACGCCCCCGCAACGGCGATTTTGCCGCCACCGTGTCCAAATATGATGTGGTGTTGACCAGCTACTCGTTGGCGCGGCGCGACGCCGAGTGGGTCCAGCAATATACGTGGTACGGGCTGATCCTGGACGAGGCACAGAAGATCAAGAACCCCCAGACTCAGATCACCCAGGTCGTCAACCAAATCCCCGCCCAATTCCGCGTGGCCCTTACGGGCACACCTGTAGAGAATCGTTTGACCGAACTCTGGTCCATATTCAACTTCCTCAACAAGGGGTATCTGGGCAGCGAGGCCAGCTTCCGCAAACAATTTGCTTATCCTATTGAGCGCTATCAAGACCCCATCGTCACATCCCGGCTCCAGCGTCTGGTCCGGCCCTTCATTCTGCGGCGCCACAAGAGCGATCCCAGCGTCATTCAGGACCTGCCCGAACGTCTCGAATTCAAGGTCTACTGCACCCTGAGCGAGGAACAGGCCGAGTTGTATCAGAAGGTCGTGGAGGAGGGGCTGCCCCGCATTGCCGACAGCCGCGGCTCGGCCCGGCGGATCCACGTCTTCAACCTGCTCATGCGCCTGAAGCAGATCCTCAACCATCCCGTGCAGTATCACTACAAGATCAGTGCCGACAAGATCCCGGCGGAGGAACTGGAGCGGCGCAGCGGCAAGCTGGATCGTCTCACATCCATGCTGGAAGAGGTGCTGGAAAACGACGACCGGGCTCTGGTGTTTACCCAGTTTGCCGAGATGGGACATCTACTGGTCGCCCACATCCAACAGCAGTTCGATTGCAAAGTCTTCTACCTACACGGCAGTGTACCGGCCAAGAAAAGGCAGCAGATGATCACCCAGTTCCAGGAAGACCCCCATGCGCCGCCCGTTTTCGTTCTCACCCTGGGCACAGGCGGCCTGGGGCTGAATCTCACGGCAGCAACCCACGTCTTCCACTACGATCGCTGGTGGAACCCTGCCGTCGAGAATCAAGCCAGCGACAGAGCCTTTCGCATCGGTCAGACGCGCAATGTCCAGATCCACAAGTTCATCACCGCCGGCACGGTGGAGGAAGCCATCGACGAGATGATCGAACGAAAGAAAGGCCTGGCCGAAGCCATCATCGGAACTGACGAAGGCTGGATTGCCGCACTCTCGGACGAAGAGCTGGCCGAGCTCGTCACCCTCAACAAGGAGCGAATGTAAGCCACTATGTCAGCCGTTACCACGGTCTCATCCTGGTCCCAGGCCTGGCTGGATGCCCTGGCCAAGTTCTCGCATCCGGGCCGTCTCAGGCGCGGCCGGCGTTTTGCCGAGTACGGGCGGATCGAACAGTTCGACGTGAAACCGGGCGAGATCAACGCGCGTGTGAAAGACGGCGATCAGCTCTACACCGTCGAGATTCATCT
>RFJM01000211.1 GCA_003694905.1 Caldilineae bacterium | reverse complement strand
TTCCAGCAGCGCCGCAGCCCGCAAAGTTCCGATTACGTCGGCAGCGCCGGTCATGTCGGCCTTCATCTGCCAGAGCTTGCCTCGATTCGCGATCTTGAGCGTGTAGCCCCCCGTGTCGAAGGTGACCCCCTTCCCCACCAGCACGACGGTATCCAGCTCATCCGCTCGCTCCTTGTTGTGCTCGAGGATGAGGAACTTGGGCGGTTCGTCGCTGCCTCTGGCCACGGCCAGCAGGATGCCCATGCCCAGAGCCTCCATCTCTTCCCGCTCGAGAATGGTGCAATCGAGCCCCACGGCTCCGGCCATCTCGCGCGCACGTTCGGCGATCATGGTTGGGGTGGCGATGTTGGCGGGGTGGGCAACCAGGTCTCGGGCCAGGTTGACGCTTTCGGCCACGATGCGGCCCGCCCGCGCGCCCGATTCGACGGCCGGCAGGTTCTCGGCCGCGAACTCGACGACGCTCAGTGACTCCACCTGCCGCCCGTTCTCCTCGCGGCTACTCTGCCGCGGCATGGTGTAGGACTCCAGGATGGCGGCTTCGACCACGGCCTGTGCCGCGTCGGCCAGATCCAGGCCGCCCGCGCCGCCGCCATGCACGATGGTGGCGACAGTCCGCGCGCCGGCCTTGCCCGCAGCAGCGATGGCGCGAGCGCTGGCCTCACGCACGGCCGGCAGCCCGAACGCTTCGCGCTCCCCCAGCCCCACCACCAGGACCCGCGGCGCGGGCAGAGCACCGTGACTGTAGAGCAAGGTCGTCGCTCCCAAATCGCCCTTGCAATCGCCCAGGGCAATGAGTTCGCCGATGCGGCCCCCCAGGGCACGGTCGACCGCGCCGGTTGCTCCTGCCGGTTTCTCGACCCCGGCAAAGAGATTGACGATGATCAGATCGGCCTGGAACCGGGTGATATCACCCTGTTCAACGGAAATGTTCATGGTTCGCACCTGTGATTTGATTGTAGACGAGAAGGACGCACAAGCAGGGCCATCGTCGGTCTACCAACGATGATGCACCTGCTCGCGGATCAGACGATCGTATACATCGCGTACGTGGGCCATCTGCGCTTCCGTCAGCGGCGGCAGTTCCGAAGCAGCAGCGTTGTCCTCCACCTGCCGGGGGTTCTTGGCGCCGGGGATCACCGTGCTTACAGCATCGAACATCAGGATCCAGCGCAGCGCCAGTTGGGCCATGGTGGCCCCGTCCGGCACCAGAGGCCGCAGCTCCTCCACGGCCTGCAATCCTGTCTCGAAATCCACGCCGCTGAACGTTTCACCGCGATCGAAAGCCTCCCCCTGGCGGTTGAACCGGCGGTGGTCATCGGGGGCGAAGGTGGTGGAGCGGGTCATCTTGCCGGTCAGCAGGCCCGAAGCCAGGGGCACGCGCGCCAGAATGGCCACGTTGCGTCGCTTCGCCTCGCGGAAGAAGAGCTCGGCGGGCCGGTGCCTGAACATGTTGAAGATGATCTGCACACTGACCACACCCGGATATTCGATGGCCTTGAGGGCCTCCTCGACCTTCTCCACGCTGACGCCGTAGTGTCGGATCTTGCCCGCCTTGACCATATCATCCATGACCTGGAATACTTCCGGGCGGTAGTACACGTCGGTGGGAGGGCAATGCAATTGCACCAGGTCGAGACACTCGGTCTCCAGATTCTTGAGACTGCGGTCCACGAAGCGATTGAGGTTCTCGGCGTTGTAGCCTTCGGCGGTATGGGGATCCAGCCTGCGCCCGGCTTTGGTGGCGATGTAGAAGGGCTCACTCCGCTCGCGCTTGAGCCGGGCCAAGAGGCGTTCACTGCGGCCATCACCGTAGACATCCGCCGTGTCGAAGAAATTGATGCCGAGGTCCAGGGCGCGGTGCAGGGCGGCCATGGCGTCTTCCTCGCTGACGCGGCCCCAACTACCGCCGATGGCCCAGGCGCCAAAGCCGATTTCGGAGACCTGCCAGCCGGTTTTGCCAAAAGTTCGGTACTTCATGGTCGTATTTGAGGTTGAACGAATAGGGATGGTTTGACGTGCAGGTAGTCTCCCTCTGGAGACTAGCGTCGGTCGCTAGCACCGGTGAGGGTATCGTTGCTCGAATAGAGGGTTTCCAGGCCGGGGATGATTTTCTCCCAGCCGTAGTGGGCCGTGACAAAGGCATGCCCGCGACGGGCCAATTCTGCTGCGCGCTCGGGATGTTGCAGGAGTTCCAGACAGCGGGCGGCGAACCGGGCCGGGGTGTCGGCCAGAGCCAGTTGCACGCCGTCCTGCACGGGAAAGCCGTCCGCGCCCAGGCGGGTGGACACCACCGGTTTTTGCATGGCCATGGCTTCCAGTATCTTGAGCCGGGTGCCGCCCCCGGCCAGCAGCGGTGCTACGAACAGATCGGCATGGGCCAGGTAGGGCTGGATGTCGGGCACCGCGCCCGTGATGGTGATGTCGGGCCGGTTCCTGAGCCGCCGCAGCCGGGGATGGGGGCTCTTGCCTACGATCCAGAAGTGGGGCCCGAGGTTAGAAGCATGAAGCAGGGGCAGAACCCTATCGGCGAACCACAGGGCCGCGTCCACATTGGGCCGGAAATCCATCTTGCCGGTGAATACCAGGTTGGGACCGGACCGGCCGTAGGGATTGGGGTAGGGATGCCGGGGATCGTAGGCGCTCAGATCCACACCGTTGGGCACGATGGCCAGAGGCAGATCGGGTGCCATGGAACGCAATTCGGCGGCGTCGGCCTCGCTCACGGCCGCGGCGGCATCGACGCTGCGCAGCAGCCTGCGTTCATAGCGCCGTAGTTTCAGCGTCTGGATGGCCGAATAGACAGCACCGACCCATCGCCGGGGCCGCCGTACATCGGCCAGGAAGGCGCGGCGCTGCAAAAGGGTCTCGGCATTGTGGGCGTCGTAGACGATGCGCGGTGGACGTACCCCGGCCGCCAGCAAGCCGAACAGATAGGGAGCCATCTCGATGGCTTCGATCTGCAGGACATCCGGGGGATGGGCGCGGCAGTGCTCCAGGAGGGTATCGAAATTGCGTGGATCCCAGAGACGCAGGGCCATGTCGGGCAAGGGAGTGCTCACCAGATCGCGGAGTCGACGGGCCATGCTGCGCCGGGGTTGCTCCGCGGTCACCAGGTGTTCCACCAGGTCGGTCACAGGGGTGCCGGCGGGAGCATCGCCGGGTGCCAGGAGGGAGAACAGGCGCAGGCGATGGCGCCGGGCAAGGCCCTTGATGAGATTGAAGTTCCGCAGGGTGGTGCCCTGGTGCGGGGGGTAGGGGAACTGCGGGGTAAGCAGCAGGATCTTCATCCCAGGAAATGCAGGCGGGGGCGCAAGTCATCGAGATAGTAGGGTGTGCCGGCTACGATGGGCTGGGGGAATTTGCCGCCCTCGCGTGCTGCGGCAAGGGGCAGGGGCGAGCCGTCCAGCAGTTCGGCCCGCGCGCCGGCCCGCTCCAGGATGGGCAGCGCCGCGGCCACGTCCCATAGCGATGTGCTGGTGTTGATGGCTGCCACGCCCATGCCCGCAGCGACATAGCACAGGTGCGCGGCACAGGAGCCGAAGCCCCGCACCTTGCCGGGAAAGTCGATACGCCAGAGCCGGTGGGCGTCGGCAGCACCGAAGATGATGCTGTCGCGCGTATAGGGCGCGGGCG
>RFJM01000210.1 GCA_003694905.1 Caldilineae bacterium | reverse complement strand
GTCCCGGTCCACTCAGGCTGCCGGCTGCCGGGCAGCCGCGGCCATCCATCAGGAGGAAACACCATGTGTGGCATCGTTGGATATGTCGGCCCGCGTGCGGCCACGCCGATCATCCTCGAAGGACTCAAACGTCTCGAATACCGCGGCTACGATTCGGCCGGGCTGGCCGTCATCGAACAGAACGGCGCCATTGCCGTGAGACGAGACGCAGGCAAACTCACCAACCTCATGGCCCGCGTGCAGGAAGCTCCCGTTGAAGGCCGTATCGGCGTCGGTCATACCCGCTGGGCAACCCACGGTCCCCCAACGCCTTACAACGCCCATCCCCATCGCGACCGCACCGGCCACTTCGTCGTTGTGCAAAACGGCATCGTCGAGAACTTCCTTCCCCTGCGCAACCAGCTGATTGCCGAAGGCTTTACCTTTGGGTCCGATACCGATACCGAAGTCATCGTGCAGCTGATCAGCCGCGAGTTCGACCGCTGCCGCGACCTGGAGACCGCTGTACGCCGTGCCCTCAGCCTGCTGCAGGGGCCCTCGGCCGTGGTGGTGCTGAGCAGCCACGAGCCGGATAAGCTGGTGGTCGCACGCCTGGGCAACGCGGGTGCCGTTGTGCTGGGTTACGGCGAGGGCGAGATGTTCGTGGCTTCCGACATCCCCGCCATTCTCGAACACACCCGGCGCATGGCCTTCCTGGAGAACCGGGAGATGGCCGTGGTGCGGGCAGACGGCGTAGCGTACATGGATCTGGATGGTCAGCCCATCGAGCCCAAACCCATTCACGACATCCCCTGGGATCCGATAGCAGCCGTCAAAGGACCCTACCGGCACTTCATGCAAAAGGAGATCTTCGATCAGCCTCAGGCCATTACCGATACCATACGCGGCCGCCTGGACTTCGTGACAGGTGAGGTGCGGCTCGACGAACTCAACCTCAGCCCGCAACTGGCCCGCTCGCTGCACAAGGTCACCATCGTGGCCTGCGGTACATCCTACTATGCCGGTCTGGTTGGCAAGTACCTGATTGAAAACCTGGCGCGCATCCCGGTGGAAGTTGACTACGGCTCCGAATACCGTTACCGCAACCCCATCCTCGACGATCGGACCCTCGTGCTGGCGATCACCCAGTCCGGCGAGACGGTCGACACACTGGCCGCGCTGGACGAAGCACGACGGCACCACGCGCCCACAGCTGCCATCGTCAACGTCGTAGGCTCGCAGGCAGCGCGCGTGGCCGATGGCGTCATCTACATGCAGGCCGGGCCCGAGATCGGCGTCGCCAGCACCAAAGCCTACACCACCTCGCTGGTGGACCTACTCCTGCTGGCGATGTATCTGGGACAACAGCGCGGGCGACTCGATGGGGATGCTTCGCTGCGGCTCGCCAGCGAGATCGCCATGCTCCCAGACCTGGCCGGCCGGGTGCTCGAGCAGGACACCCACTACCAGGCTCTGGCCCAGCGCTTTGCCAACTATCACAACTTCCTTTATCTCGGTCGGGGCATCCACTATCCTACCGCACGCGAGGGCGCGCTCAAACTCAAGGAAATCAGCTACATCCATGCCGAAGGCTATCCCGCAGGCGAGATGAAACACGGGCCTATCGCGCTCATCGACGAGAACATGCCGACGGTGGCGGTCGCCCTGCGGGACGGCGTGTACGAAAAGATGATCAGCCAGATCGAGCAGGTCAAAGCCCGCAAAGGTCTGGTGCTCGCCCTGGTGAATCCGGGCGACGACGGTGTGGCAGCCAAGGCCGATGCCCTCATCGAGGTACCCAAGGCCAGTGTGTGGGTGTCGCCCGTACTGGCGGTGATCCCCTTGCAACTTTTCGCCTATCACATCGCCGTGTGGCGAGGCTGCGATGTAGACCAACCCCGCAATCTGGCCAAAAGCGTCACGGTGGAGTAAGCTGAACGCTGCGGTGTCTTCCCACCTCGGACACCGCAGCGGCTTGCGCTCCTCGGCCATGCACATCCTCTTTGTGGCCCCTTTTGGCCTTTGCCAGAAGCAGACCGTTCCCAGGCGGCTCCTGCCCCTGGCCCAAAGTCTGAGCCATCACGGTTACCGGCTGACCCTGCTCGTCCCGGCCTGGGATTGCCCGCAGCAGGCAGGTCGGGATGAGTGGATCGGCGCTGTACGGATCATCAGCCCCAGGCTGGGGCCGGCTCCCCATCCCTATCTGGATCTACGGCTGCTGCTGGGGCTATTGCGTACCGTCCGCTTACTGGCGCCGGACCTGCTGTTCGTGAGCAAGGGCCTGGGCTATGCCTGGTTCGTGGCCAGGCTAGGTGCGCGTTTTGTTTTGGACATCGACGACCTCGAGGACATGGCCGGTTGGGGGCGTATCCGCCCCTGGCCGTGGAACCGGCTGGCCCAGGCGCAGGAGCGGCACCTCCGCGGCCGCGCCGCGGGCATCACCGTGGCCGCGCGTGACCTTTTGCCGGCACCCGGCCATACGGCCACGCCCCACCTGTATCTGCCCAACGGCCTGTTTCCGGCTCCTTCTCCGGCAGAGGTGCAGCGCAATCCGCCGGTGGCCGTGCTCTACACCCGTGGTGTCGATGTGTCCGCGGCGCGCCTCGCCCGTCTCTGGCGACGTATTCTTTCGCTCGCGCCTGAGGCCCGGCTGCACATCATCGGCGACTGGACTGCCGCGCCGGAACTGCCCCGCTCTCGGCGTCTCGGCTGGCTCCAGGAACCCGACCTCACCGCGGCGTTGCGTGGCGCCGCCCTTGCTCTCTTCCCGGTGGAAGACACGCCCCTGATCCGCGCCAAGAGCCCCGCCCGTCTCCTGGATTGCCTGGGCCACGGCCTGCCTGTGCTCGCCCTGCCCGTAGGAGAGTATCGCCATCTGCTAGGGGACGGCAGCCCCATGCTCGTGGCCGATGATGAGGACATGGCCCGCACTGCCGCCAGACTTCTCAGCGATCCTGAGGCGCGGCGCCCCTACGCCCGCGCAGCCTGGCAGTGTGCACTCCGGCATACGTGGATCCGCCGCGCAGAGGAGCTACACCGCTGGCTGGTAGACCTGCCCTGAAGCTTGGTTACCCGCTACCTTTGCGCCTGCTTCCTACGGCGATGTCCCTGCTTCCTCATCGCCCAGGCTCTCGATCACGATCTCCCCGAACACGCGCGGCTGCCGCACCCGCACCTTTCCCAGCTTGATCAGCTCTAGCACTGCCATCAGGCTGACGACCACTTCGACGCGCGTGCGATGTTGGCCCAGAAAGCGCCGGAAGTGTACCACCTTGTGCTCGCGCAACTGGGCTTCCAGAACTTCCATCCGCTCTTCCACCGTGATCTCGAAGGGGGCAATGGAGTGCACGGGCCGTGGCGCTTCCTCGATCTCCTCCAGCACGTCATACATCGCCTGCAACAGCGCCTGCAGGTCCAGCCCTTCGGTGTCCAAGCGCTTTTCCGGTTGAGGGGGCGGTGCCAGGCGTACATAAGCCCTCCGGCCCGACGCCTCCAGTTCCCGCAGAAAGCCCGCTTTCTCCTTGAACCGCTTGTATTCCCGGAGCTGTCGCGCCAGTGCCTCTGCCGGATCTTCTTCCTCCTCTTCTTCCTCCTCACCTTCATGCTGAGGCAAGAGCGCCACCGATTTGATGTAGAGCAGCCTGGCTGCCATCACCAGAAACTCGGCGATGCCTTCGGGGCGCAGTTCCTCCAGCGTGTCCAGATAGGCCAGGTACTGCTCGGTCACCTGCAGCAGGCTCACGGCCGTGATGGGCAGCTCCTCACGCTCGATCAGATGCAGCAACAGGTCCATGGGACCTTCGAACTGGCGGCCGCCCTCGATATCGAGGCGGAACACATAGCCGTCGGCCGGCCGGATGCGAAAATCGTCGGGCATAGGATACATAGCCTGCAAGGAATCAGGAGGGTGGGTTGAGGAAACGCTGGCCCGATTCCGCCAGCCGATCCAGGATGGCTTTGGTCTCGGCAAAGTCCTTGCCCGCGATGCGCTCTACACGGCAGCCTGCGGCGCGCAGCTCGTCCTCGGCCTGCTGGCTTACGCCGGCCGTCCCCCCCACGATGGTCACATAC
>RFJM01000209.1 GCA_003694905.1 Caldilineae bacterium | reverse complement strand
GGTTTCACCTGGCCTGCGACGCCAGCAACGACGAGGCTGTGCTCCGGCTGCGCGAACGCAAAGGTCGGGTGGACAAGCCCTTCGCCTTGATGGCGCCCGACCTCGACACCGTCTCCCGCTTTGCCTGGGTCTCGCAGGCCGAGGCCCGGCTCCTGACGGGCCGCGAGCGCCCCATCGTCTTGTTGCGTAAGAAAGAAAATGCCGCCCTTTCGGCGGCGGTGGCTCCCGGCAACCCCTATGTTGGCTTCATGCTGCCCTATACACCCCTGCATTATCTGCTGCTGGACTTTCCCCCCGATCTGCGGGAAAAGATGGCCGCGTCGGTGCTGGTGATGACCTCGGGCAATTACTCGGACGAGCCCATCGTCAAGGATAACGAGGAGGCTCGCCGACGACTGGCCGGGCTTGCCGACGCCTTCCTCATGCACGATCGCGAGATCCACATGCACTGCGATGATTCGGTCATCCGTGTCTTTCGCGAGCGCGAGCTCCCGATTCGCCGCTCCCGTGGCTACGCGCCCTTTCCCGTTCGGCTTCCCTTCGGCCTGCCGCCCACCCTGGCGGTCGGCGGCGAACTGAAGAGCACCTTTTGTCTCATCAGGGACGACTACGCTTTCATGAGCCAGCACATCGGCGACATGGAGAACCTGGAGACGCTGGAGGCATTTGCTCGGGCGCAGTCACATTTCCGGCACATCTTCCGGGTGGAGCCCGAGGTTGTGGTCGCCGATCTGCATCCGCGCTATCTCTCCACCCGCTGGGCCCAGGAGCACAGCCCTGCCGGGGCGCTCGTGCAGGTCCAGCACCATCACGCGCACATCGCCGCGGTGATGGCCGAACATGGCCTGGAGGGAAACGAGCCGGTCATCGGTTTCAGCTTCGACGGCACGGGATACGGCACCGACGGTGCCATCTGGGGGGGTGAACTGCTGCTGGCCGATTACGACGGTTTCCGGCGCCTGGCACATCTGGAGTACTTCCCGCTGCCCGGCGGCGATGCCGCGATCCGGCGCCCCTATCGGGTGGCCCTGGCCCAACTCTGGGCCGCGGGCATCCCCTGGTCTGCAGACATCCCCAGCCTGCGCGCATGTCCGGCGGAGGAGCAACGCATTCTCGAGCGCCAGCTTGCCAGATCCATCCACACGGTGCCCTGCAGCAGCATGGGACGGCTTTTCGATGCGGTGGCCTCGCTGGCGGATGTGCGCCACACCATCACCTATGAAGCCCAGGCGGCCATCGAGCTCGAGGCCCTGGCGGACGGGGACACCGGCGCGGGGTACGCCTTTGCCCTGCCCGATGAGCTGGATCCGACCGCGACCCGCACCATCGGTGTGGCACCGGTCCTGGCCGCGGTGGTGGCCGATGTGAGGGCCGGCGTACCGGCGGCGGTGATTGCGGCGCGCTTCCACCAGGCCGTGGCCGAACTCATCCTCCGGCTCAGTCTGGCAGTCCGACGTGCGGCCGGGTACAATACCGTGGCCCTCAGCGGCGGCGTCTTCCAGAACATCACCCTGCTGGAACAGGCCTGCCGCCGGCTCGAAGATGCCGGGTTCCAGGTGTTGTATCACCACCTGGTACCGCCCAACGACGGCGGCCTGGCGCTGGGTCAGGCCGTGATCGGCGGCCGCGTCCATTTGCGTTCCCGAAAGTCATCATGAAGTACCTCGACGAATTCCGTGATCCCGAACTCGCCCGCAAGCTCTTTGCCGAGATCGAGGCCCTGGCCAGGCGGCACTGGGTCATTATGGAGGTGTGCGGGGGCCAGACCCATTCCATCATCCGCAACGGCATTGACCAGCTCCTCACAGACAAGATCGAGCTCATTCACGGCCCCGGCTGTCCCGTCTGCGTCACGCCCCTGGAGATCATCGATCGCGCCCTGGCCATTGCCTCCCTGCCCAATGTGATCTTCTGCTCTTTCGGCGACATGCTGCGCGTGCCCGGAAGCGAGAAGGATCTCTTCCGGGTGAAGAGCGAAGGCGGAGATGTGCGCATCGTCTATTCGCCGCTGGATGCGCTCAAGATCGCGCAGGAGAATCCCGACAAGGAGGTGGTGTTCTTCGGGATCGGTTTCGAGACGACCGCGCCCGCCAATGCCATGGCCGTCTATCAGGCCCGGCAGCTGGGCATCAAGAATTTCTCCATGCTAGTGTCCCATGTCCTGGTTCCACCGGCCATCGAAGCCATCATGAGCTCGAAGAGCAACCGCGTGCAGGGTTTCCTGGCCGCGGGGCATGTGTGTAGTGTGATGGGCTACTGGCAGTATGAGCCCCTGGCCCGCAAGTTCAACGTGCCCATCGTGGTGACGGGTTTCGAGCCCCTGGATGTGCTGGAAGGTATCCGCCGCCTGGTGATCCAGCTGGAGGAAGGCCGGGCCGAAGTGGAGAATGCCTATCCGCGGGCGGTGCGGCGCCAGGGCAATGTGCCTGCCCAAAAGATGCTCGAGGAGGTCTTTGTGCTGTGCGACCGCAAGTGGCGAGGCATCGGCGAGATCCCGGCCAGCGGTTGGGAGCTGAGCGAGGCCTTCCGCGAATTCGATGCCTCGCTTCGCTTCCCCGTGGGCAACATCCACACCCAGGAGTCTCCCCTATGCCGCAGTGGCGAGGTGTTGCAGGGCATCATCAAGCCCAATCAGTGCCCGGCCTTCGGCAAGGAATGTACCCCGCGCAAACCCCTGGGCGCCACGATGGTCTCGAGCGAGGGCGCCTGTGCAGCCTACTATCGCTACGGCCGCTTTGCGAGCTAGCCCGCTCGTCTGAATTCGACCTACCCCTCCCGCTTATCTCCCGTCCCATCCCCTTGCCCCCGTCATGAACAAGAGAATCCCCGACGACCTGGATTTCGAAGGCTGGACCTGTCCCCTGCCGCTGCGCGATCACCCCAACATCATCCTGGGCCACGGTGGCGGCGGTAAGCTTTCGGCCGAGCTGATACGCCATCTCTTCCTGCCGGCTTTTGCCAACGAAACCCTGCTAGACCTGGGTGACTCGGCCGTGTTGCAGGTGGCCGGCGGCAGGCTGGCCATTTCCACCGACTCCTTCGTGGTTCAGCCGCTGTTCTTCCCCGGCGGGAATATCGGACATCTGGCCGTCAACGGC
>RFJM01000208.1 GCA_003694905.1 Caldilineae bacterium | reverse complement strand
GCAGGCTGGCAGGATCCAGCCGGGGAGGTGGGATGTGGTACATGGTCGATGGTGTGATGAACTTTGGCGACGGTATCGAGGGCAGCCGCCGCGCGACGGCCGCGGCATAAGATGCGGCAAGGACGAGGATTTGTCAATTGCCGGAAGACACGTACCGTGCAGCGTCAAGAGCGGCACAGGCTTTCCGGCTTGTCATCCCTGCAAAACGGACCTGGCCGGCCGATGCAGCAGCAGGTTGTCCGGCGCAGAAAACCGGCGTAGGCTAACACCCATGGACGGGTTGCGGGGTTCGCGGGCATGTCTGTCGGTATGGAAGGCACGTCGGCGCGTGCCGTAGCCGGCCGGGGCCATGGCGCGATGGGCACCGGGTCGCCCTCCGCCGGCGCCCATCAAGATCAGGCCGCGGCCTTCTCGCCTAGACCACGGCCTGGATTGCTTGCCGGCCATCCCCTATGCTCCGGCCGGTTTTGCTGCTCCTGGCAAAATACCCACACAGTCGATGGCGGCAAGCTGACACATAAGTACAGTATAGAGGAGGCTTGTCTCTCACAATCTATCACCAATCTCTCAAAATCCTCTCAATTCACTGTCACAAATTCTCAATTTTGTGCTATACTATAGGCAAGCACCCTCGCCGAGCTTCTTGCCTCCGCTTTCTCTCGTCGTTCCGGCAGACATGAACGCCCTCAACGTCAATGATTTGGAACAATTGACACAGGCATTGCGCCAAGCCTTGAGCCAGTGGCATACCCCGCAGGTGGCAGCGCCGCTGGCGTCGTTGAAGATCTTTCGGGCGGGTCGCTCAAGCAGCAACAACGGGGTAGAGCAGGCAGTACGAGATGTGCTGGATGATATGCTCGACCAGTTGGCAGCCGAGCAGGCCGAGCTGGCGACGCTATTGCGGCAGCGCTATCTCGAATGCCGGCCCATGAGCGAGGTGGCCAAGGAACTGAACCGTTCCGAGGCCTCCGCCTACCGCGACCAGCGCCGGGCCCTGGAAGCCCTGGCCCGCCTGATCCAGGACGCGGAAATGCAGTTGCGGTCTGCACGGACGGCACGGCTGGAGCAACGCCTGGAACCACCGACCTATGACAAGCTATTCGGCGTCCATGATCTGCTGGAGTCTATGTTCAACACCGTGCGTGACCCTGAGGGTCCACGGCTGTTCCTTTTCGTGGGCATGGGCGGTATCGGCAAGACCACACTGGCCGATGCTCTGGTGCGGCGGATTATCGAGGAAGAGCATGCCTTCGAAGTCGGATGGGTAAGCGCCCGTGACCGGGTCTTCCGGCTCTGGGGCGACATCGTGCCCACTTCCGGTGCTCCACTGACACCCGAGTCGGTGTTCGAGCGCATGGCGGAGCAGCTTCTCAGCGGCATTCCTCTCCCCACGCCCTTCACCGTCGAAGCCGTCATGCCCATGCTGGAGAAACATCTCAAGCGGGTGCCGCATGTGGTGGTGATCGACAACCTGGAGACCTTCGAGGACGTCAACACCTTGCTCCCCTATCTGCGGCAGCTCAGCAATCCCAGCCGCTTCATCCTCACCTCTCGCCTGAGTCTGCATGGCGAACCCGATGTCCATCATCTGCGAGTGCCCGAGCTGGGGGCCGAGGATGCCTTGGCCCTGATCAGACACGAGGCCCGCAATCGCAACATCGACTATATGCTGCAGGCCAGCGATGAGGAGCTGATGCCCATCTATCAAGCCGTTGGCGGCAATCCTCTGGCACTGCGCTTGGTCGTGGGGCAGACCTATGTACATGCGCTGCCCACGGTGCTGGAGGACCTGAACATGGCGCGGGGTCGCAGCGTGGAGCAGCTCTACACCTACATTTTCCATCGGGCCTGGACGAGCCTGGATGAGGTCAGCCAACGTACCCTGCTCTCCTTCCCCCTGGTTCCGCAGCGGGGTGCCACCTTCGACCATCTGGCCCACATTACCAAACTGGACCCGGATTCACTCCACGATGCGCTGGAGATCTTGGTACGGTTGAATCTGGTGGAACGCCGAGGGAACATGCATGAGGTCCGCTTCACCATCCACAGCCTCACCCGCTCTTTTCTGAAAGAACAGGTGGCCAAATGGCAATAACGATGACCTTCGATCCCACCGCCCTTTTCAACGACTACGTCAAGAACAACGTCGAATACGCACTGCAACGCCTGCAGACGAACAACGTCCGCACGCCACCTTTGACCGATCAGGAGCTTGCGCTCCAGGCTCTGGCTTTCTCCCTCAACCTGGCATCGAGCTGGCCCCTTACCCGACGTCTCCTATTGGCTCTGGCGCCCAAGATGGAACAGAGCGGCCACCGGCAGGAGTGGCACACCTATCTGTTGGAAGGACTTCACTTCAGCCAGCAGGCGGGCGACAGGAGGACCGAAGCGGAACTGCGCTTTCACCTGGGGTTACTCTATCAGCTGATGCGGCGATTCGACGATGCCGAAAAGCAGTACGAACAGGCGCTGGAGCTGTTCAAGCAGCTGGATGAGACCCACGGGCAGGCGCGAACGCTCAATCGTCTTGCCATCGTTGCCAGACAGAAACGGCGTTTCGATCTCGCGCTGGCCCGGGTGGAAGAGGCCGAAAGCCTGTTGGCACCGGACGATACCGAACGGGCCTATTGCTATCTCGTGCGCGGCAGTCTCTGTCACGATCGCCGCGAGTGGGCCGAGGCAGCCGGTTATTTCCGCCGCTCCCTGGAGCTCTCCGAGAAAAAGCGTGCCCTGCGCGAAATGGCCTGGGGCCATGCAAATCTGGGCATGGCTCTACGCCACCTGGAGCAGATGGAAGAAAGCGAGCACCATCTCAAGCAGGCCATCTCGCTGTTCGACGACATCGGCGACCCGGTCAACAAGGCCATCAGCCTGATGAACCTGGGAAATCTCTACCTGACCCTCGAGGAACCGGAGAAGGCGCTCGACTGTTACCGGCAGGCCGAGCCTATCTTCCGCGAAACCCAGGACATCATGAATGAGGCGAAGGTCTGCAACAACATCGGCATGGCCTATCGCCATCTCAAACGCTGGAACGAGGCGGTCACCAGCTATGTCCGCAGTGTCACCCTGTGGAGGCAGCTTGACAACCCCGTGCTGCTGGAAAACGCCCTGCTGGGCCTGGCGATCGCCTATCTCTCGCAGGACCACAAAGAAAGTGCCCGTCCCCTTCTCAAGGAAGCCGAATCGCTGCTGGAAGAGATCCAGGACCCCCGTTCCCAGGATTTTTTTCGCCAGGAACTAGACGAGTGTCTGAAGATGTTGGAGGGAACTGAAGAGACGGCGGTCGTAGAACAAGAGCGGTGAGGGGTGAAGGTCTGGCGGCGGCCCCTCGCACAGAGCGGACAGCCTTTCTTGGCTGCTGAAAAAGGAAGGTGCGGGACGAGCCCATCACGGGGCAGACGGCAACGCTGGGGCCGGTGATGGGCAAACTTCTCCGGCATCGCAGCCGCAGACTCGCCCTGCCTCGGCTGCACCGCATTTTCGCTCCCCGACCCCTCCAGGACGCGCAGACACCCGCAGGGGACTGTCGGGGTGTCGCGCCATCCATGCGCCTCGACCGGACCAGCCACCCGGCCGGCGGTCGCATGGCCTATCTATTCACGTCGGACGCAGAGCCCTGATGCGTCCCCTCTCGGCCCTGAGGGACGCGCTCTGCCCTCCGCGTTGCTAGTTCATCGGGTTCTCAAGAGCCGGCTTCGAATCAGATTCCGCAGATGCCGTCGTCGCATTCGACGCCCAGCGGGGTGTCCCAGCCGGAGCCTGCCAGATGGCCGGACGAGAAATTCTCAGCAGCAGCCTGGGCAACGGGCGCCACCAGCATCATGGACAGAACGACAGCGATCAGAGCAACCTGGACACGATTGAGAAGGCGTTTCATTGAGGCATCCTCCGATTGTTATTGATGTCGGTCAACTAGAGGGGGGCCCCACCTCAGATCAGTCTTCTGATGGCTCCAGTTAACCGGAATGGCTATGACTCGGTGCTCACCAGGCGGTCTGGCAAGCCAGCTGAATCTGCCCCTATCTTACACTACACCAAACTTTCGTGATCTATCATTGTTCTATCACATCTCTATCGACTCCGCCGTATCTCTCTCACAAAGCTGGCAGCTCCTGTCACTGGAGCATCATTATACCGCGAAAGCCACACAAATGTCGAATACCAGCTCGCTGGGGAAGGCGCGTTTCATCCTCAGGCGACCTGATGCATACCATCAGCGCCTCAAGACAGGGGAACTGCTCTTGCTGAACCAGGCGGTGCTGGGGGGCATGGTGGGCAAATGACGGATTCGCCTGCAGGTGGACGGCCTGGGACAGCGGGCGCGGAGCGCAGAGCCGTCGTGCATCTACGCAGGAGCCGAAGCGCGACCCCGAAGAGTAGTAGGGCCATAGACCGTGCCGCCGGCCGGACCTGGTTCAGGACGGAGCGCGGCCTACCCGCACGCGGCCGGGCTCCCGGCCGGAGGCAGAAACCAGCAGTACCCCTGCCACCACCATCAAGGCCCCCGCGATCTGCCAGCCACCGAGTCGCTCCCCCAGAAGCACAAAGGAGAGAAACGCCGCAAGCGGCACCTCGGTTGTGGCCAGGATAGAAGCCACGCTGGCCTGGAGGTCCTGCAGGCCTCGGGTGTAGAACCCAAAACCACCCACGGTAGGGACCAGGATGAAGCCCAGGAAGGCAGGGAGCACGGTCGGGGTGAGGTGTCGGGGGACAGGGCCTAACAGAGACAGGGGCAACAAGCCCAGCGCACCGAAGCCAAACACGTACAGGACGATACTCCAGGGGCTGTAGTCACGCGAAAGACGCTTGCCCAATAGATTGTAGATGCTCGTCGCCAGGGCACAGGCCAGCCCGACCATCACACCCGCCACCGTGACGCGAACACCGCTCAGCGCCCATGGACTGGCGATGAGCAGGGTCCCCCCGAGAGCCAGGCCGATGGCAACGGCCTTCTGCCAGGTGATGGATTCTCGCCACCACACTCGCGCCAGCACGGTGACGAATATGGGCGCGTTGTATTGCAACACCGTGGCGATGGACACACCGTTCAACATGACCGATAGGTTCCAGGTAGCGTGTAGGGCACCCAGGCCAAACGCGCCCATGGCGGCAAGATAGGGCAGGTCGCGACGGCGCACGCGCAAGTACCTGGGCGCAAACAATGCAATGGCCGCCCAAAGAATGAGGAAAGTGACGAGATCGCGCCAGAAGGCCAGCGCTACGGCCGAGATGCCGCTGCCGTTGATGATCTGAGTCGTCCAGATGCCGGCCGTCGACCAGCACCCGGTGGCGAGGATGACAAGCAAGATGCCGCGTGCGCGTGAACTCAAGCCGACCTCCGCTCTGCCCGCCTAGACTGGTACAGGGATAGCCGTGACCGATGCGGTCTCTGCAGCCGAATTGGGAAGGCATGGGCAATCATGGCGGCCATTTTCGCACAGAAGGGGCGACGAGTGAAAGCTGCGCCCGGCACTGAGATGCGACCAGGCGGCATCGCCCCTCATCTCTGAGACCCCGCCGCCGCCACCGTCTTTGACTGAACCTCAACCTCGACCTCAACCACTGTGCCGCCTCGGATGTATTTCGGCAACGGGCCCCAAAGTCGCGCACCCTTGACAAGAGCCTGGGCCTGGTCGAAAATCGAACTATGAAGGCCCTGTCCCGGTGTGCGTCCACTTCTTACGTGCGGCTGTACGCCACCATTTTCATCCTCTCGGCCGCTACCCTGAGCTGGGAGATCGTGCTCACCCGTCTTTTCGCCATCACCCAGTTCTACCACTTTGCTTTTCTGGCGGTCAATGTCGCATTGCTGGGATACGGTGTCAGCGGAGTATTCATCAGTCTGAGGCCGGGCCAGGCGGCGGCCACGCACGCGACATCGCGTCTATCGCGATACCTCGGCGCCCTCTCTCTGGCCTTTGCCGCCGCCCTGGTGGTCAGCTACGCCACCGTCAACCTGCTGCCCTTCGACTCATACGCCATTGCCTGGGACAGCCGGCAACTCTGGTTGCTCCTGCTCTACTACCTGGCTCTGGTCCTCCCCTTCTTCTGTAGCGGACTCGCCATAGGGCTGGCTCTGAGCACAAACAGCCTGCCCGTGAACCGCGTCTACGCTGCCAATCTACTGGGTTCGGCGGCCGGTGCCCTGGTCACACCCCTTGCCATTTCCCTATTCCAGCTGCCGGGCAGCATCTTCATCGCCGCGGCGGCAGCCTGTCTGGCCGCGCTGGCAGCATTTGAGACCACATCACCCCGGCAGAACCCCCACTTCCTGCTTCTCCCGGCCGCGCTGCTCCTGGTGGGGATGGCACTGGCGCCACCCGCCTTCTTGCAAGTTCGCCTCTCCCCCTACAAGGGTCTGCCCCAGGCCCTGCACTACCCCGATGCCGTCGTCGTCGCCCAGCGAGACGGCCCCAGAGTGCGAACCACCGTCATCCGTAGCAGCGGCGTCCGCTCCCTTCCGGGCCTCAGCTTTCAGTACCGGGGTCCACTCCCACCCCAGCTGGGGCTGCTGGCAGACGGCGATGACCTGAGTCCGGTTATCGATGTGGACCACACCGACGACTGGCGCTTCCTGGACTACCTGCCCGAAGTCGCGGCCTACCAGCTGCGCCCCCAAGGTCCGGCCCTGGTTCTGGAACCACGCGGGGGACTGGCCATCTGGCAGGCTCTGGGCGGGAAAGCCGGGCAGCGTCCCGTGGTGGCCATCGAACCCGACGCTCAGTCCGTGCGTGTGCTGGACCGGCTCCTGGGGCGCGCTTCGCCCTACGCTCAGCCGGACGTCGTTACCATCACCGAGTCGCCCCGAAGCTATCTACCCCGCGACCGCCAACGCTACGCCGTCGTACACCTGGCTCTGACGCGCCCCTTCCGGCCCGTCACATCCGGCGCCTACAGCCTGGGAGAAACCTACGACCTGACGGTGGAAGCACTGGTGCAATACCTTGCCCACCTGAGTCCCGACGGCATCCTGGTCATGAGTCGCTGGCTGCAAACCCCTCCCAGCGAAAGCGCTCGCGGCCTGAGCCTGGTCCTGGCCGCGCTGGAGAGCATGGGTATCTCGGCCCCGTCAGACCACATTGTCGTCTGGCGCGGTGTTCAGATCGCCACCTTCTTCGTGAAACTCACGCCCTGGACAGATGCCGAACTGGCGATCATCCGCCACCTCAGCGCGGATCTCCGCTTCGACCTGGTCCTGGCTCCCGGCCTGCGGCCCGATGAGATCAACCGCTACAACATCCTGCCCGAACCATACTACGAAGACGTCTTCGGCGCCCTCATCTCCGCGCCCGACCGCCGCGACTACCTGCGCTCCTTTCCCTTCGAAATTTCCCCGCCGCGTGATGATCATCCCTTCTTCTACCATTTCTTCAAGTGGCGCCAGACCCCGGTGATCCTGCGCACGCTGGGGCAGACCTGGCAGCCCTTCGGTGGCAGCGGTATCCTTGTCCTGGTGGCGCTGCTGGTGCTTACCATGCTGGTGTCGTCGCTTCTTGTCTTTGTGCCGGTACTGATTGGGCGGCTACCCGCGCGGCAAGCGGACGGAGAGGCCTCGCCGCCCTCGCGAGCACTGGCACTCACCTACTTCGCGGCTCTGGGCCTGGGCTTCCTGCTGATCGAGATCCCCCTCATCCAGCGCTTCATCCTTTATCTCGGACATCCCACCCTGGCGGTAGCCGTGGTTCTGGCGGCATTGCTACTATGGACGGGCCTGGGCAGTCTGGCGGCGCCGCGCTTCTCTACCCATCGCGCGCTGAGCCTGCTGCTGGTCGTTCTGGCAGCCTACAGTCTGGCAACGGGTAGGCTTATCGACCGGACCCTCGGCCTGCCCCTTATGCTTCGGCTGGCCATCACCTTTCTGTGGCTGGCGCCACCGGGCCTGCTGATGGGTATGCCCTTCCCGCTGGGTTTGGCCGGCCTGCGTATGAGCGCCGCGCATCTCATCCCCTGGGCCTGGGGGGTTAATGGCTTCGCGTCGGTCGCGGCTTCGGTGCTGGCCGCGCTTCTGGCCCTGCAATGGGGTTTCACGCGCGTTCTGGTGGCAGGTTTCCTGTGCTACGGCCTGGCCTGGCTGGTGGTCCGGTCGGCGCCCTCTCTCACGGCGCGCTCCCTCGCTGTCCCGCGCCGACCATAGGCACAAACCGCACCCCACCCAGATTGAAGGCCTTGATCTCATCACCCTCTTTGATCAGCTGCCATAGCGTTTGATACCCGCCGGGCGGACCGACCGGGAGTACCAGCCGCCCCCCGTCGGCCAGTTGATCCACCAGTGGCTGAGGGATATGGTCGGGCGCAGCGGTAACGATGATGGCGTCGAAGGGTGCTTCCTCGGGCCATCCGTAATAGCCGTCGGCAACTCGCGTATGGATCTTGTCATACCCCAGCCGCCGAAATCGTTCGGCGGCCTGCTGCGAAAGCTCGGGGATGATCTCGATGGTCCACACCTCACCGACGAGCTCGGCCAACACCGCCGCCTGATAGCCCGAGCCCGTGCCGATTTCCAGGACCTTGTCGCCGGGCTGCAGTTGCAGCAACTCGGTCATCAACGCCACGATGTAAGGCTGGGAAATGGTCTGTCCGTAGCCGATGGGAAGAGGATGGTCATCGTAGGCCTGATCGAGATACCGAGGCAGCACGAACTCGTGCCGCGGCACCTTGGCCATGACGGCCAGCACGCGCTCGTCCTTGAGGCCCCGGCGCCGCATGGTCTCCTCGACCATGCGCAGCCGCCTGGCCACATAGGGGTCGCCGGTCGCCGCGGGCGTAGGTGGCTCGGGCGTGGGGCTCGCGGTCGCTGCGGGCGTGATCGATGGAGAGGGAAGTGGACCCGCACATTGGCTCAGCACCAGCGCAAGCAACAGTAGCAAGAAGGGCAGACAGCGAACCGAACGGATAGCGGTCATTTGAGCCCTCGCTTGAACTGAACATCATGTTTTGGGAAAAGAATCGCCTGTTCCCAGTATACCACAGTCAGCGGGCCGCGGGTGAGGGAAACCGGCGATGGCCTCGGCTGCGCCGCGCGAGATAACTCATGGGGGCGAGGAAGCAGATCGTCGGGGGCGACGCCGTGTCTTCCGGGCCGGCTTCTCCTCCTTCGACAGGCGCAGCGGGGCAATCTGCTCCGGCGGTAGATCCGGCGGCGTCCAGTCGCGTACGGCCTGGAGCATGGCATCGATGCTCTCGGCAGGCATCCCCGGCGAAATGCCCCCACCCAGCGAGAGGATCAGCCCGCCCCCGCGGGCTGCCCGGTCCAGACAGTTGGTTGCCCAACGATACACCGTCTCGGGCCGCTCACGTACGGCCACATGCAACGGTGGGATGTTACCCATGAGGGCGATGCGATGCCCGATCTGTTTCTTGGTCTCCAGCAGGTCGACATCGTAGGTGAAGTTGAAAACATCGAAACCGGCACGGGTGAAGGCGGGGAACAGATGTGGACAGGGCGTGTCATTGTGGTAGACGCGAACCAGACCCTCGAATTCCGCGAAAATGCGTTGCAGGTAGGGCTCCACGAATTCCTCGTAGTGTTCCAGCGAGACCATGCCCACGATGTCGTCCAGTAGCATGATGCCTTCGGGCTCTCGCAGAGTGTCGAGCTGGGCGTGCAAGAAACGGATGATGGTGGTGGTGACCTTGTCGAGGAAACGATGCACCAGCGCCGGATGCTGCACCAGCCCCATCATCAACGCACTGATGCCCATCACCCAGCCGGCGGTCACCATCGGGCCCCGGGCGCAGACCATCTTGATGCCTCGACCTTCGGCTTGTAAGCGCTCCTCGGCATAGCCATAGAGCCGGTAGACAAGGGGCATGAGACCGTCTTCGTGCACGTTGGGCAGTGGCGCATCGGCCCAGTGCTCCAGAGAGGTGGTCACAGGCTCCAGCGAGGGGGGACGGTCATCGTGCCAGTGGATGCGCACGCCAAAGGCGGAAGGCTCCACGGCCATGCCGTATTCCACCCAAAAGCCCGGAATCCACACCACGCCGGGGAAACGGTCGAGCAGGCGGCGATGGATCTGGAACCAGATATCGGGGAAGAGGTAGAAGTCCTTGGTGTTGACGCCGGCATAGCCGGCCAGCCAGGGGCTGTCGACGATCAAGGCCAGGGGGGGCCTGGCAGGTTCACCCAGCCTGGCCGCCAGTTTGAAGTCCTGCCACAGGGTGGGATCATTGCTCATGGTCGGATGCGGTGGATAGTGGGGTGTGAGGCGCGGTCGGGCAGCGACGCAAGTATGCCCGGCCCCATCTGCGCTCCCGCGCGCGGATCACGGGGCCGGGCAAAATCGTCTCCGGCACGTCTGACCCGAATAAGCGTCGGCTAGATGTAAAGGTCTCGCCGCGAGTAGGTGAGATAGGCGCCCGCCACGCATACGACGATGATGGCAGCCGTGAGCCCCAGATAGACGGGTTCGATCCTGGCCTCACGGGCAAGGAGCCCGGCGTCGAAATATTTGAAGGGAGAGAGGTACTTGAGAAACTCCAGTTTCTCGTTCATCCCGGAGGCGACGGACATGAAATAGGTGGCCAGCAGCAGGCCCACTGCGACCGAGCCGGCGCGGCGATACTGGCGCATGGCACAGCCCAGGAACAGGCCGATGGCCAGGAAAATCAACTGCAGAAGGAACAGCGATTGCATCTGCAGGCTCAGAAAATCCAGGAACTCCTGGTCCGGCGAATAGGGCTGAGCAGCGATGAGAGAGACGGCCCAGGTGAAGAGCAGCAGAAGGATGCAGTTGACAAGCGCAGCCAGAGCCTTGGCCGTGACCAGTTTGCTGCGCGTCACCGGCAGGGTCAGGGAGAATTCAACGGTCTTGTCTCGCTCCTCCTTGGAGATGATGTCGCTGCCCCACATGGCCGCAGCAATGGCCAGCATCAGGGCGAAGTAGGTCTGCATGACGCCGAAGAAGCCCGTGAGGGTGGTAAGATTGAAGGCCTCTAAGTTGAAGGCATCGAGCAGGGCCTTCGGCATCGTGTCCAGGATTGCCAGCATCTCGGGGTTGTCGGCGTAGGCAGAGAACTTGGACACGCCCACCGTCACGAAGAGGCCGACGATCACGGCCCAGATGATCAGGCTCTTGAAATTTGCCTTGAGTTCGCGTACGAAGATGTTCATAGCAACAGACTCCTTACGTCACCGAGGGGATGTCTCGGCGTAGATAGAGGATGTAGCTGGCCACCACAGACACAACGATAACGACGACACTGATCATGACCAGGGGCAGGTCATAAGCGCTGTCGCGCACAATTTGGGTGGCGCTGAAATGCTTGAAAGGGGTGAGCAGCTCCAGCTTGCTTTCGCCCAGCAGGTCGCTGAAGGCGCTGAGCATGTACATGCCGAACGCCAGGGCCATGGCGTAGGGGGTGACACTGCGGACCCGCCGCACCAGAAGGGAGATGGCCACGCCGACCGTGAGGAAGAAAAGCTGGAAGATCACGACACTGAACAACAGCAGCAGCAGCGTCCCACGCTCATAGTCCTGCCCGCCGTTAAACAGCGTGAGGAACAGCAGGCTGCACGCCCACAGAATCGCGTCGGTGACAAGAAGGTTGAGCAGGACGGCCAGGAGCTTGCTGGTCAGGATTTGGGTGCGGGTAACCGGCCGGGTCAAGAGGAAGTCGGCCGTCATTTCCCTCTCTTCGACCGAGACCAGGCCGAAGCCGTAGTGCGCGGCCTGAACGGCCAGACAGATCTGAGCGAAGAGGAAAGTAAAGCTGAAATAGCCCAACACCGACGCCAGATTGATGTCCGTCATGCCGAAGGCCATCAAGAGTTCCTTAGGGAAGTTGGCCATCATCTCGTTGACCAGTTCGGCCTGCTCGGCAAAGGATGGAAAGAGGGACAGGTACAGGAGCAACAGGGCAGCGATTCCCGCCGACCAGATGAGAACCGATCGCAGATGCATCCTGAATTCGTGCTTGAAGATCGTGGCGCTCATGGTCATCACCTATTCGTAGTAGTGCATGAAGATCTCTTCCAGCGTCGGCTCTTCGATGGTAACATCAATGAGTTGAAGCTGGCCGAGACGTTTTGTGATGTTGTTGATATCGCCTTTGTAGAAGAAGCGCACCACGCCGTTGCGCGATTCTAGATTGGTCACACCAGGCAGATCGAAGAAGGACGGGTCGAGACCGTCGCCGGCGACGCGTACCTTCTTGTAGTTGTTTTTCTGCAGCGTACGGATGTCTTCGATCTCAACGATGCGGCCCTCGCGAATGATGCCCACACGGTTGCAAAGGCGTTGTACCTCGCCCAGGATGTGCGACGAAAAGAACACGGTGACCCCGCGCTGGTTTTCTTCGCGCACGAGCTGGAAGAATTTGCGCTGCATCAGCGGATCCAGCCCTGAAGTCGGCTCGTCCAGGAAGAGCAGCCGCGGTGAGTGCAGCAGGCCCTGCACGATACCCACCTTCTTCTTGTTGCCGTAGGAGAGGTCCTCGATGCGGCGATCGAGCTCCAGTTCCATCAGTTCGGCCAGTTCATGCATGCGCTCGGTGCAATCCTTCTTGTAGAAGCTGGCCGAATACTTGAGCAGGTCGATGACCTTCATGCGCTCGTAGTAGAAGACCTCCGAAGGCAGATAACCGATATCCTGTCGCAGCTCGGGGCCGTACTTGATACAGTCCTTGCCCCAGATCTTGGCACTGCCGCTGGTGGGGTAGATCAGCGAGAGCAGCAGGCGAATCGTCGTTGACTTGCCGGCGCCGTTGGGACCGATGAATCCGAATATCTCTCCTTCCTCGACCTGGAATGAGACATCGATGATTCCTCGTGCCTTGCCATAGTACTTCGTCAGATTGTTGACTTCGATGACGCTCATGGCGACACTCCTTTGTAGATTTGAAGGAAAACAGATTGCATGATTCGACCTAGGAGGTCGAGACAGAAAGGGTTTCCGTGGGCGCGGCCTGTCTTTCAGGCAGGACCGCGATACCGTTTTGCAGCATGTCGACAAACTGCTCGACTGTTGCCAACATATGCTCGCCGTAGTCTTCGGCAATGTACTCGGTGTAGTACTCTACGACCAGCGCGTTCATGGCCGCAATGAGATATGCCACCATCTTCACATCCAGATCTTGCCGCAACTCGCCTCTGGCGATGGCCTGTTCGAGGAGCGTCTCGAAGAAGCCGGTAGCGATAGGCACGTTGGTCCCCATCACCTCGCGATAGATCGGCGTTCCCTTGGCTTCCAGCAACCTGCGGCCGATCTCTGCGTACAGGGGATGTTCTCGCGCAAAGCGAATGCCGGCCGCGTACAACTCCCTGAGCAGCCGGAAGAAGTCGTGCCCCTCCTGATTGCGCATCACCGGAGCGAGATACGCCAGTTTCGTCTCGCCCGCCTGCTGTAAGATATAGAGGTAGAGATCTTTCTTGCTCTCGAAGTACTGGTAAAAACTTCCTTTGGCAATCCCCGCCCGCTTGACTATGCGGTTGATGCTGGCCTTGTTGTAGGGGTGGGACGCGAACTCTTCTACCGCCACGCGGCAGATGGCGGCGCGCTTCTCATCCGGCAGATTGAAAAAGGTTGCTTTCGGCATTCGGGGAGACTGGATGTGACCAGGAGGTCATATGACCTGGTGGTCACATTGTATGTCCAGTCGTTGCTGATGTCAAGAAGCAGCAAAGGATGGAGGAGGATAGGAGTTCGGCCTGGCCCGGCGGCGCCGCCATTGGTCCTGGCACTGAGCATGGTCGGTGTCGCCGGTTCTATAGCCAGGGCACAGATTATCCCGTCTCCAGGTGCATTGCCGTTCCATTGATCCCGCCGGTCACGCAATGGGGTTGGCTGAGACTGATCAAGAACACCAGCAAGCCAACGGAAAACACCTTCGCCAGTGTGCGCGGTACAAGTCGTCTCCTGGCCGGCGCACTGCCTTTGACCGGCTCCTCGCTCCTCGCCGAGGCTGCCGTACCTGCCACCGCTATCTCAGCGTATGATCAGCGGGACGTACAGCCGGGTCTCGCTCGGGGGCACCGTGCTGGCAGCCTCATAGGCGCCGCTATCGCAGGCGTCGCCCCCCAGTCCAGATCCACCGGCCCGCGGGGCTCCTCGTTGGTCACGGCTAATGCCGGCCTGGCAGCCGTTCACGCCCGCGGGAATGGCATCGATGGCCACCGCCCCCGGCTGCAAAGCAAAGGTCGGGGTAGGACCGCCATTGTCGGCCAGCGGCCCCAGCATCACCCCCAGGTCCACGCCCTGCCGGTCACCGGTGGAATCGAACCCGCACGACGTGCCCTGCGCTACATTGTAGCCCTGCGAAGTACTGGGCCTGGCTGTCCAGCAGCCGCCAATGATGCTATTGCTGACCTGGTACAGGCTGGAGGGAAAGGCCACATTGCCGAAAGCTCGGCTACTCGCCTGCTTCGATACGATGGTACTAAACGTGATGGACACCGCTTGCGCCGATGAGACCTCCAAAGGATTATCATGGGCACCGGTAATCGTGCTGTTACGGATGATCAGATCATCTCCATCGAAATGCAGGCTGAAATCAAGATCTGTCGCGTTCCGATCATCATCGATCAGGCTGTCGATTACGACCAGCGAGGAATCCTTCACGCGGATACCATCTTCGCCCACCACACACGGGCAAGGCGGTACGCCGCCGGGTTCATTGTTGCCAAACACGGCGCTGCGCGTCAGCGTAACCAACGACGAACTGCGTATCGCCACCCCGGCGGCCAGATTGCCAAACTCTGCCGTCACCTGGTTGTCCCGCACCGTGCTATCCGCCAAAGTCATGTGCGAGGCACTGGCATCGATGCCGCCATCATGATTGCCGGAGATGGTGGATTTCGTCAGGGTGGCGATGCTCTGCCATAGTTGCAGGCCTTGTTTGCCGTTGCTGGCAATCGTGGTCCCCACGATCTGAACACGAGAACCGCTGTCCCGAACCCCGCGCTCGGTATGGCCCGATACCGTGCTGTGCTGCAAGGTCAGGATGCTTTCGTCACTGACGATGCCGTTGGCGTGCGTGCCGGTGTTGTTTTCCACGCTACTATCGATCAGGGTTAGCGTCGCGCCACCGACGACCACAGCACCATCCACGGGGTAGGGATTGCCTGTGTGATCGGAGATATTGTCGATCAGATGCACGCGGTTCAGCGTGACCTGCGCCCCCGCATACACGCCGAGGCCCGGCGCCGTGGCATCGCCCGACGTGCGCCCCCCGCGAATCGTCAGATCGTTCACCGTCAGGCGAGCCTGTTCAAGAGCCACCTCCATCATGCCGAATTCCGGCGCCTGCGGGTCCCGCACCAGCGTGGCCCCGTTGCCCTCCAGGACAATCGAACTGCTGATGGACGGCAGGCCCAGAGGATCGTACTCGTTGTCCAGAATCTGCGTCAGGGTGTAGACCGCGTTGGCTAGAATGATGGTATCGGGGCCATGGCCCGCCGGGCATTCGCCGGGCTTGCTGCCGGAGGCTGTATCGGTATTGGCGGCGATGATCGCCTCGGCCAGCGTACACCTGCCGTCGTTGGCGATGCCCTGGCTCGTGCTGTTCACGGTGATCACGCCGGCCGCACGGGCCTGACCGGCGCACAATAGCCCGACCAGAAGCAACGCGCCCACGCTCGCCCACAAGCTGCGGCGCAAAACGACGGTATCAGACATGTCAGGCCTCCTCTGCACGGCTATGCAACCACTGGTGCTTCAGCACCTGCGTAGCCGGGGAGCGAAACGACCGGCGACAATGATACCAGGAATGCCGGTCATCTAAGTTGTGTGTTGTCGTTCAGCTGAAATGGTTAAAACCCACGATCTGCAATTTGGTAGGCTCCCCCACAAGTGTTGTTAGCGGCAGGCCGTCGCATTTTTCCACCGCAGAGGTCGCAGAGAGCGCGGAGAGGAGCGAGAAACCACAGGAAACCTCTGCGAACTCAGCGTTCTCGGCGGTGAAACCAACAGCAACACCCAAGAGGG
>RFJM01000024.1 GCA_003694905.1 Caldilineae bacterium | reverse complement strand
GGGCCGGGCGAAGAGAAAGTCGTAGCCGTGTTCGCGGCAGCCGGCGAGGGTTTCGCGCAGGCTTTCGGCCAGCAAGGCTTGCTCCTGCTGGCGAAACCAGATCAGACTTAGCCAGAGATTGGCCACGGTGATACCAAATGGATCACTGCATTCGCGGAAACCGTGTCGGGCTCGGCGCAGCCACTCGACGGCCGGTTCGTAGCGCCCTGCCAGGGTGAGGCTACCCGCCAGCATGATCCGAACCAGCGAGGCGATCCATTCATCGCCCGACCGAGACGCTATCTCGATGCCCTCGAGCGCGAATTTCTGCGCGGTGGCCAGATCCCCCTGCACCGCGTAGACCCTCCCCAGTCCCATCATGGCTTCCACGCGCAGGCGGGGGATGTTGAGTTCTTCGCTGAGACGGATGGCCTCCTGGTAGCGCTGCCGGGCCGTGTTGATGCCGGCCTCGTCCCCGCGGATGAGCAGGGCGTGTCCCTGGCGCATGAGGCCGACCGTGGTGACGTAGGGGGAGTCGAGGTGTTCGCCGCGGCTGGTACCCATCAGGGCCGATTCATACGCCAGGGTGGTTTCGCCCATGAAGGCATAGATGATGGAGAGAAGGAGTTGGGTCTCGCGATGAGCGCGTGGGGTGAGAACGGGGTTGAGCCGCTCCTCTTCAGCGCGTTGCTCTAGCGCACGCCGGGCTTCGTGCAGGCGGCCCGTCCGCAGCAAGACCCTGTACTGCAACTGCGCGTCGGGAGGGCGTTCGCGGCGCAGTATCTCGGCCATACGGTGGTATTCCTCGGCTTCCTCGGTCTTGCCGGCGTTGAGCCTGTTTTCGGCCAGGAGTTTGTAAAGCCGGGCCTGGGCGTCTCGGTCCTCGGTGCCGTCGCTCAGGCGCAGAGCCTGTTGTAGCAGGCTCTCGGCGCGCGCGGGCCGGACGGTGTCGAGATAGACGCGGGCCTGGCCGCGCAGGGCTCGGGCAATACCCTGCTGATGGCCTCGCTCGCGGGACAGACTCTCGGCCTGGGCGTACCAGTTGAGGGCTTCGTCGAAGCGGCTGTGCAGTCGCGCCAGGTCGCCCAGATAGCATAGCAGCGCGGGGTGTTGGAGCAGTACGGCCGCGGGTAGGGCATCCAGGTAGGACGCCAGGGAGTCGAGACGTCCGTTGATCAGGAGATCGAAGCCGAAGGAGTCCAGCAGATCGGCCGCGGCCGCGTAGTGTTCTGATGCCAGAAGATGATAGACGGCGTCGTCCAGTTCGCCCCGATTTTGGAAATACTCCGCCGCGCGCCGATGCCAGTGATAACGTTGGGCCTTGTCGGTACGCTGGCGCAGAAAGTTGCGAAACACAGGATGAAAGCGCAGGCTGCCGTCGGCCTGGACCGACACGAATAAGTCCTGGCGCTGCAGGTAGGCCAGCAGGGCGGCGCTGTCATTGGCCTGGCGCACGTAGTCACAGGCCGGGGGGGTCATACTTTCCAGCGTGGCCGCGGCCAGCAGGAATTCCCGCACGTCTTCGGGCTGTGTACTGAGAACGTCCTGGGCCAGCAATTCGAAGAGGTCCTTCAGCGAGGCGTGCTGCTGGGCCAGGGCTTCGCCCACCGAATGGGAGAGCCCACTACGCAGGCTTTGCCAGATGAGGGGCAGGGTGATGGCCCATCCCTCGGTGATGCGAAACAGGTTTTCCGCTTCGCCCGGCGCCAACTCGTACCCGAATTGCTCGGTGAAAAGCTCGCCGATTTCCTCCGGGCTGAAAGCCAGCGTTGTCTGATCGATGTCCAGCACTTCGCCCCGCGAGCGCCAGTAGGCCAGGCCCGGCAGGCGCACGGGATGTCGGGTGGCCAGGAAGAAGTGCAGTTCGGCCGGAGCACTGCCTATCAACCTGTCGATGAGCAACGCGATCTCGTCATTTTGCAAGACCAGATGCACGTCGTCCAGGATGAGCAGGGTGTGCTCGTGTAACCCCTGGCTCAGAGCATTGAGGTACGCGTAGAGGATCTCGGAGGAAGGGAGCAATCCCTGCCTGCCGTCCCACGCTTCCAACTGGACGATGGGCAGACCCTGCAGATCGGGGCGGGCTACGCGGGTGGCATGGCAGAGATAGAGGAGGAAGAGCAGGGGGTCGTTGTCTTCGGCGGAGACCTGATACCAGATAACAGGCGCGTTTTGCGCGGCCAGCGTTTGCAGGGCCGTACTCTTGCCGTAGCCCGCGCCCGCATGTAGCAGGGTGAGGCGATAGCGGTACGCTTCCTGCAGCGTTTGCAGCACACGGCGGCGTATCAGGGTACGGCCGCCGATCGGCGGCGGCACGATGCGGGTGCGAAGAATAGGGGTGGCGGCCATGGCATCAGGGATTATACAAGAAAATCTTCTTGACAGGGACACTCGGGTTCTCTACATATATGGTTGTCATGAGAGCGGGCACGGGCTGCTGGCTGGAAGCCAGCCACGTTAGGCCTGCGGCCAGAGGACGGCCTGCGCCGTCCCAAGACCGGCCGACGCAGGTCGGCCTTTGGCGCTGCCTGCGCGGGCCGGCTTTCAGCCGGTCGCGGCCGCCCCCAAGAGACAGTTCAGCTGCGGTCCATCAGGTGCCTACCACGATCCCCCCGTCTACCCGCAACACCGCACCCGAAATGTACGCGGCCTCGTCCGAAGCCAGGAAAACGTAGGCGTTGGCGATGTCGTCCGGGTCGCCCAGGCGGCCAAGGGGTACATGGGCCTGCATCTGCGCCAGGATTCTTTCGGGCATCTGTCTGACCATGTCGGTAAGGATGAAACCGGGCGCGACGGCATTGACGCGCACACCATGCCGGCCCAGTTCTCGTGCCCATACTTTGGTCATGCCGATGACCCCTGCTTTGGTCGCGACATAGTTGGTTTGTCCGAAATTGCCATCTATGCCCACCACGGAAGAGGCGTTGAGAATGACCCCACTGCCCTGTCGGATCATGATGGGTGCCACGGCCTGCGTGCAGTTGAAAACGCCCTTCAGATTGACCGAAATGACCAGGTCCCAGTCTGCCTCCGGCATCTGTTTGACCAGTTCGCCGTCTTTCAGTTTTACCAACATGCCGTCTCGCAAAACGCCGGCATTGTTGACCAGTACATCGATCCTGCCGAAGCGCTCGTAGACTGCGTCTACCCAGTTCTGGACTTCCTGCCGATCGGCGACGTTGACGCGCTAGAAGTCGACCCCCAATTCTCGGGCCGTGGCCTGGCCACGTTCCTCGCTCACGTCGCAGATGACGACGCGGGCACCCTCTTGAGTAAATCTGGCCGCGG
>RFJM01000207.1 GCA_003694905.1 Caldilineae bacterium | reverse complement strand
TTTCTGCCCCCACTGCCGTCATCATCCCCTGCAAAGATCTGGACCCGACCTTTCCGGCCATGCTCGAGGCGCTGGCCTGCCAGAGACACCTGAATTACCGGCTCTATTTCGCCGTGGCATCGGCCCAAGACCCCGCGGTTGCCACCATCCACGCCTTTCTGGACGCGCATCCCGAGTTAGGGCGACTCGTGGTCACGCCGCCACGGCCGGGGTACTGGGGCAAGGTCGGCAACATGCTGGGCGGACTGCAGACCGCTCTCGCCGACGGGCCCGCCTACCTGGTCTTCCTCGACTCGGACACCGTGCCCGCACCCGAGTTTGCGGCTCACCTGTTGCGTCCCCTGGTCACCGGCCATGCCTGCCTGAGCACCGGTGCCCGTATCCTGCTGCCCATGCGACAGCGCCTGCCCGAATGGGTGGCCGCGCTGTGGCTGCTGGCCAGCCTGCCGGGTGTCATGTGGCCCCAGCAAGGCAGTGCCTGGGGCGGAGCTATGGCCTTGCCCGCCGAATCCGCTCGGCGCCTGAAATTGGAAAGAGTATGGTACGGCGCCTTTTCCGACGATGCCACCCTATCGCGGGCCGTGCGCAAGGCCGGAGGCACCATCGCCTTTGCCCCCCCTTGCCTGGTCCTCAATCCCATCCGCTACGACTGGAGCGACCTGCTCGATTTCCTCAACCGGCAACTGATCACCATTCGCGTGCATGATCCCAGGCTCTGGTATCTCGCCTGGTTCATCGTGATTCCCAGCCTCGCGCCCCTCGCGGCCGTCTTCCTGGCCTTGGCCGGTGCCTTCCTCCCCGCCGTCCTGACGATCCTCTCCCTGCTCCCCGCGGTGCTCGCCTTCTACGTGGCCAACGAGACTGTTTGGCGACGCCTGCGCGAGCCTCGCATCCGCCTGCGCAGCCTGCCCGTCCCCCGGCAGATCGCGATCTTCCTGGCCCTGACGTTCGTACATCCCGTGGCCATGGTGCGTTCGGCCCTCACGCGGCGTTTTGTCTGGCGCGGCCATGCCTATGCCGTCCATACCGGCCGCATCCATTGGCTCGGCCCGCCCCAAGAAGGTGCCTGAGAAATGTGGGCCGGCATCCGGTGTGCTGCGGCCAACCCGGCATTCTCCTCCTCGGTTCTTTTCTGATTTGACAGCCGCTCTCCTTTGTCCTACTCTGTGAGAGATGTAGTCGGCGCGTTACTATGGTGCAGATGCAGCATGGCCGCGCCGGCCCATCTCGCAGGACAAGGACGTCTGACAAAATCCGGCGTCTATTGATGTCGGCACCCCAGCCCTTTGATAAGGAAGACCAAATGACAGAGCAACTCGCAGTCTTTATCGATTTCGAGAACGTGGCCCGTTGGGCCGAAGAAGCCTTTCTTGATTTCGAACTCACACCTCTCATCGAATACTTGCAGGGACGGGGATCGCTGGTCACCAAGAGAGCATACGGCGACTGGGGAAGATTCTCACACTACCGGGACGAATTGATGGAAAACGCCATCGACCTGGTGCAGATGTACAGCGTCCGCGCCGGCAAGAACCGCGCCGACATCCGCATGACCGTGGACGCCATGGAGATCGCGATGAGCCGCCCCCATATCCGCACCTTTGTCATCGTCTCCGGCGACAGCGACTTCGGCGCCCTCATCGGCAAGTTGCGGGAATACGGCAAGTACACAGTAGGCATCGGGCCGCGCAACATCACCCATCGTCTTCTGGTCAAATCGTGCGACGAGTTCATCTATCTGGAAACCCTCCTGGGCGAAGAAACGGGTGTCGGCGAACAGGCCGGCTCCGACACGGAGGTGGCACGCAAACTGCTGCTGAAAGCCTTGCAGGCCCATGGCCAGCGGGGCGAGATCCCTGTGGCTGCGGCACGGCTCAAGCAGACCATGCTCTCCATGGACTCCACCTTCAACGAAGCCAACTACGGCTTCGATCACTTCAAGAACTGGCTGGAGAAAAACAACGACCTGGTACGCCTGTATCTCCGGGATTTTCAGCTCTACGTCGCTCCCCGTGACTTCGATGTACAGCAGACCCCGGGGCTGGTCGAATACGAGGTTCCTTCGGAAGAGCAAGAGAGTGTTGCCGTCGAATCCCCCCTGGCCGAGCAGTACCGGCAGATCTTCGCCCGGCTGAAGATGAATACGACCGACTTTGCCACGCGGCGCGATGTGCTGCGCGATATCTACCGCGAACTCAGCGAACATCCGGGCGCCTACACCACCGATACCCTGCTGGAGACCCTGCGCGAACGCTACGAAGCCCAGGGCCTCAGTCGCAGCAAAACCATGCTGCGTCATATCTGGCAGATGGGTTTTCGCCAACGCGCCTTCGACTACGGCGAACACTCCGCCTCGGTGCGGGTCCCTGTCTGGCTGAGCCAGGACATCGACAGCGAAGCCGCATTCGTGCGTCGGGCGGAATCGGGATTTGTCTACGCCGTCGTCCACGCCGGCATCCCCGTGGACGAAGCCGAACTGGCCGCGGTCCTGCTCAACGACCGCGACCAGTGCGACTACATCCAGAGCCTGTTGGAAGACCTGATGGCACGCGGCCTCATCGTCAAGGACGGCAACCGTTATCGACTTCCCGGCCAGTCCCTCATCCCCTTCTGCGACGAACCACCCCTGCGCCTTATCTGCCGCGAGATCGAGCAGGTCCAGCTTCCCGAGGGCGCCGCCCGCGGCATCGAGAAGGCGCAGACCCTGGCCAAACGGGCCATGATCCAGCGTTCGCAGGACTTCTCCGCCTCGGCGCGCAGCTACCTCTATGCCTGCCGCCTGCAATGGGACGCCGTACAGCGCCACGAACCCGGCGCCACCCTGGAGGATCTGCGTTGGTACATCGCCTCCTACGCCTCCGTACGCGCCGGCGAGCTCTCGCAGGTCGAACGAGATTACTCGGGTTCCCGCACCTACTATCTGGCTTTCTTCGCCCTCGTCCAGGAAGACGATCCCCTCTGGGGCCGCATGCGGGGTCTCATCAACCCCATGCTGGCCTACTATTGGGCCAACGCCGCCCGCGAGCTGGGCATCAACGTCTCCTCCTGGAATCTGAGCACGGCGTCGCCCGCGCAGGTGGCCGTGCTGGCGGCCAACCACGAGAACGCCGAATTGCGCCATCGCTGGCAGGAACGAACCCGCGCCCTGGCCGAGGTCAACGAGGGCGTGCTGCTGCGGGTCATCGAACAGATACGACACAACTATGCCGATCAGCCTGCGTATCTTGACACTGCCGACCAGATCCTGGACATCATTCAGGAAGCCCGGCGGCGTCGCAACGGCGCAGACCGTGCTCCCGTGCAGGAAGCCCGCAACGGCCAGCATGCCTGATCCCCGACACCTCGCATGGAGCGAACCATGGACCTGGCAACCGTCGACAAGCTTTTGACCACGACCCGCTCGGTGCGCAAGCGACTGGACTTCGACCGGCCCGTGCCGCCGGAAATCATCCAGGAGTGCCTGGAGATCGCGGTGCAGGCGCCCACCGGCTCCAATGAGCAGGGCTGGCGCTGGCTGGTCGTCACCGACCGGGAGAAACGCCGCGCCATCGGCGACTACTACCGCCAGGCCTTCATGCTGTACGCCCGCTCGCGAGCCGAGAACCCGCCCAACTACGACCCCGACGACCCGCGCCAGTCCCAATCCGGCCGTGTGGCCGCTTCTGCCCTCTATCTCGCCGAGAACATGCATCGCGCCCCGGTTCTGATCATCCCCTGCATCCAGGGAAGGGTCGAACATACCGGGCTGGTTGTCAGGCAGGCCAGCCTGTACGGCTCTATCCTCCCTGCCGCTTGGTCGCTGATGCTTGCCCTGCGCGCTCGCGGGCTGGGCGCGGCCTGGACCACCCTGCACCTCATGTTCGAGAAGCAGGTGGCCGAACTATTGGACATCCCCGACGATTTCACCCAGGCCGCCCTTCTGCCCGTGGCCTATTTCAAGGGTAAAGACTTCAAGCCGGCACGGCGCATCCCCGCCCGCGAACTGACCTACTGGGATAGCTGGGGGACGCGCAGGGACTGATGACGTCGAAGCGAGGCCTGGCGGCAGCGGCAGCAGCGGCGGCTCTCACAACCTCGCTGCTCTATCGCCCGCGGCTTCTCATCAAGTTGCTGGCAAAGTCATCGCCGGCCGTTCTCTTCTACGTCCCCACCAAGGCACGGGCCATCGCCCTCACCATCGACGATGGTCCCCACCCCTATCTTACCCCCAAGATCCTGGATGTCCTGGCCCGATTTGGCGCCCGCGCTACATTCTTCCTGCTGGGCGAGCGGGTTGCCGGCAACGAGGGGCTGATAGAACGCATCGTGGCCGAAGGACACGAACTGGGCAACCACCAGATGAGCGACATTCCGGGAATTCTCCTGGAACCGGAGGCATTTCGGCAGCAGCTCTTGCAGGCCGACGCCATCCTCCGGCGATACGCGGCGGTGCGCTGGTTCCGCCCCGGCTCGGGCTGGTACAACGCACGCATGCTTCGGCAAATTGCCGGATTCGGCTACCGCTGCGTCTTGGGCAGCGTCTATCCCTATGATGCACACCTGCATTTTGCCCCCCTCCTGTCGGCTTACACCCTGGCGAACGTCTTTCCCGGCGCCATCCTCGCGCTCCATGACGGTGCCTGGGAGCGCAGGCACACCGTCACGGTCCTGGAACAGGTATTGCCCCGACTACAGGCCCGCGGCTACCGGGTCCTGACGCTGTCAGATCTGGCTGCCCTGGCAGACTGATGGCCCGCCGCAGCAGCACGTGGCCAGTAACCGTCTGAAAAATACTTCCTTCGGCCCAAGGTCTAACGCGGCTGACTTCCAGTCAGCAGCCACGACCGGCTGGAAGCCTGCGCCGCGTAGGCTGTGTCAAAAGCCGACCTGCGTCGGCCGGTTCTCGGCGCGGCGTAGGCCGCCCTCCGGCCTCAGGCCTACAGAGGCTGACTTCCAGTCAGCGCTTATGGCCGGTGGTATGCGCGGCCGATATAGTCAAACTGACCACCGGTAGAGGTATCTGGCCGGCTGACCGCTCACCCTATCACGAGATGCACCAAGGCTTGAGACAACCTTGCACTTCGTCTCGGCTGAGTCTATACTTATCGGCCAACGAGATTCAAACTATTTCAACCCTCCCGGTGTACCGTGAGTCAAGATCGACGCGGGAACGTGTCAGGTCCCATCCAACCAGGTCAGTGGCCGTTTTCCATTCGGCTGCTGTTCTTCGTCGTCTTGCTCGTCTTCGGAGTGGGGATCATCTGGTTTATTCGGCCCGTCTGGTGGTTGATCGCCCTGGCAGGCATCGTGGGCTATCTTCTCCAGCCGACCATAAGCTATATGACCCGCGCCAGGATCCCTCGTTCTCTGGCTACGGTCATCTCGCTCCTGCTGTTGCTGCTCATTGTATCTTTGCTGCCGGCAGTCTTGGTGCCGGCCCTGATTGCCGACATCGCTCCCATTTCCATCGATTTCGGCGGCATCCTCGACAGCCTGATCCGCTGGGTGCAGCAACTTCCCCAGACCTTCCCCGGCTTCACATTCCTGAGTTATCAGGTGGACCTGACGCCTTTCTACCGAGAAGT
>RFJM01000206.1 GCA_003694905.1 Caldilineae bacterium | reverse complement strand
CTGTGCCCTGCACGCACAGCCGATCCAGAGGCTGGGGCTGACCATCTGCTGTTGCCCCCTCATCGGCATAGACACCAACAGCCAGCAACAGGGACAACACCAGCAAGAGCACAACCGCTCTTACCCCACTACGCATAAAAGCCACCGAAATTCCAATACGACGATGCAGCATGGTGCCACCTCCTTTGACGTGAGTCGAGATAGTGGACAACAGCCGAAGACGGGGAAAGAGTCAGTGCCAGTCGAGCGGATACAACCCTGAACGAACCGAATCTCTAGACCGCGACAAACGGGAATCGAAACCTGGAGGCCCGACAGACGATCTGACTAGCCGCTTAGGCAACGGCAAAGAGGAACGGGTGTCGTGAATGACACGAGGAGAATTGGTGATTTAGACCAGGAAAAGGAGACACAAAGCTTGGCTGGCCTTAAAGACCGACTCGCCTTGAAGAGAAGAGGACGACTAGCTCGCTTCGTAAGTTCACAACCGCAAGCTGGATGAAGCTATCTCTACCATACCACATTGATGGCAGGCCGTCAAGGGTTTGACAATGATTCATGAGCTTACAGATCGCCCAGATCTGCATTGATTTCCTTCCGCACAACTGACATTTTGCAAGGTTTAGGGATCTAAAAAAGCAAAAATTCATCCTTGACACGAAATCGATTTCGTGGTACCTTGGTTCTACCCCCAACCATATCATCCGGAAGAAAAGCCGTTGACCCCACCCGGTAGGGCAACGGCCGTCGCACGCAGAGATCCCATGCTCCCCTTGCCACAGCGGCCCGAGCGAACGCCATGAGCGTGACCCTGACAGACATCTCCCAGGCTTTGGGGCTCTCGGTCTCCACCGTCTCCAAGGCCTTGAACGGCTACCGCGACGTGGCCCCCGAGACCCGGGACCGGGTGCTCAGCATGGCCCAGGCCATGGGCTACCATCCCAACACCGCGGCCCGCAACCTGCGCCGCCAACGCACGGACAAGATCGGCCTGCTCCTCAACACCCCCATCATGGACATCAACGACTACCTGGTGGAGGTGATGGCCGGCAGCGCCCTGGCCGCGGAGCAACTGGGCTACAACCTGGTCCTCTACACCAACGCCACAGATCGGTCCGAGGCCCTGCTGCGCCTGTGCCGGACCCGAGAGGTGGACGGGGTCCTGCTCATCTGGACCCATGTGCCCGATACGGCCATCGACCTGCTGCAGTCGGAAGGCGTCCCGGCCGTGGTCTTCGGCCGTCGGGTGGATCACCCGACCGCCTCCTACGTGGCGCCGGACAACTACGCCGGCATGCGGGCCTTGATGGATCACCTGCTGGGCCTGGGTCACCGTCGCATCGGCTTCTTCGGCCGGCCGGCCTTGCGCACCACCCACGAGGACCGTTTGGCCGCGTACCAGGATGCCCTGGCCCAGGCCGGCATCCCCTTCGATCCAGACCTGGTGGTGACCACCCGACTGGAGCCGAACAGCGGCTATCTGGCCATGCAGCGCCTGCTGGATCTGCCGGAGCCCCCCAGCGCGGTCTTCGCCTTCCACGACGGGCTGGCCCTGCAGGCCATTCGGGCCGCGGCGGAACGAGGGCTGCGCATCCCCCAGGATGTGGCCGTGGCCGGCTTCGACGGTTGGCGCTCGGGTCTCTTCGCAAATCCGCCCATGACGACGGTCCAACTCCCTCTGCGCGAGATGGGTCAACGGGCTGTCTCCATCCTGCTGGAACGGATCGAACACCCCGATCTGCCGCCGGTGCGGGAGATCTTCCCCGTGGAGCTGGTGGTGCGGGCATCCACGGCCGGTGATGTATAATAGGGCCGGGCAGCCTACCCTGTGGGTGGCCCGGATGTGTCACGCGTCGATTTTCCACAAGTACTGTCATCAGGAGGAGATGGAACCCTATGGCCCATAACCGAGCCGAACGAGTCCGAGAGATTCGACGACGGCGGCGCCGCCGCGAGAAGATCCAGAAGCTGCGGGCCAAGCTGGCCCAGGCCCGCAACCAGGCCGAACGGGAGCGGATCATCGAGAAGATCCGCCGCATCAGCCCGTTTGCCCCCATCGAGCTGCCGTCGTCCCAGCAACCTCAGTAGTTCTGCCCCCTGCCCCGGCCTACCCTGAAAGCGGGGGAGGCCGGGGCGTCCGACCATACGGCCTACGACTCGCCGATCGGTTCCCCCCACCGATCCCGATAAGCGTCTACACGAAGAATGCACCGATGACGGTGTGTATGGGTGGTCAAGGACAACGCCATCGGCCACCCGTGTAGCGATTTTTCAGATACGCGCCAAGCGCTTATCGCAGCAACGTCGCCTGATGGCCATCCTCACAGATCCATCGTGGATGTTGTCCACCAGGCCTCCACTCCGATCTACCGCCTGCGTCTACGCATCCCCGGCCCGGAACCGCGTTTCCAGGGACAGGCGCCCAGGCAGCAAGGAGTGGCAGCCGGGTAGAAATGGCCATGCTATTTCCAAAAACGAGTTTGCCACGCCATGCGGGTTGTGCTATGATATAGGCAGAACCCTGCGGTGTGCGTGATGGCCAGCACTCCGGGGCGTGCCAACACTGTACGTTCGGGAGCACGGCGAAGCAGCGTGGAAGTGATAGCCCGCCCTTCGGGGCCAGGGCAAGACGGAAGCGCTCAGCCGGCACCCACCTGCGAGCTCAGGTTCGCACCCACTGGTCCACACGGCACTGCGGGGTTTGCCTTTCCCAAACCCCCGGATTTTCAGGCGCAACGTCCGACTACGTTGCGCCTCTTCGCGTCTGCGGCCGGTGACAGGAGAGTCCGTAGGGGTGGGGCTTGCCCCACCCGCTTGCCCCGCCCGTCAAGTCTGCGGACAGGGCAAGCCCTGAATCGGACCGGCCCAGAAATTACGATTTTCTTTCTCTGCTTGACGTCCCCGCGGGGACGTGGTAAACTGGCTCCTTGGCGCGCGAGCCTGCTCCCGCGCAATGTGTTTCGAACCAACCCACAAAGGGGGTGAGAACGTGGCGGTAACCCGCACCCGTGTGGCCGACGATACCTGGGTCTTCACCAGTGAACGCTATGTGGAGGTGAACGCCGGCCTGGTGTTGACCGCAGAAGGCTGTATCCTCATCGACACCCTGCCTTTTCCCTCCGAGACGCGACAGATCATCCGCTTCGCGGAGCGGATGTGCCCCCAGGGCATCAAATACGTGATCAACACCATCAGCCACGCGGACCACGTCTATGGCTCCTACCTCTTCCCCGACGCGGAGCTGGTGGCCCATGAGAAGTGTCGGGAGATGCTGATCCGCTACGGGCGCAAGGCCTTGGAAGAGGCCAAAGAGCACACGCCCGAGCTGCGAGAGGTGGAGATCCGCCTGCCCAAGCTGGTCTTCAGCGAGGGCGCGCTCATCCGCCTGGGCGGCAAGACCCTGCACCTGATCCATGCCCCTGGTCCCAGCCCCGATGTCTGCGTGGTCCACGTGCGGGAGGAGAAGGTCCTCTTTGCCAGTGACCTGATCTTGCCCGTGCCCATGATCGCCAGCCCCTTCGCCGACCTGGAGCAGTACAAGCTCTCCTTGCAACGGCTACACGAATTCAACCTGGAATCCATTGTCCAGGGCCACGGGGATGTGCTCCTGCGGGGCGAGGTGACCAGCAGCATCGACGAGACCGTCGAGTACCTGGATCGGATCCAGGCCCTGGTGGAACGGTTGATGGACGAGGGCGCTACCCGCCACGATCTGCTCCAGCACGATATCGAGGAATTCGGCCGCAGCCGCATCCCCCTGGGTGGGCTGGTGCAGCGCTTCCACGAGGCCAATCTGCTCTACCTGTGGGAGCAGGCCCGTCAACGGCGCAAAGCGGCCCAACAACAGGTCCGTCCGGAGGCAGCATGAGTCGGGCAGCCCTGTTGGACCGGTTGGTAGAGCAAATCCGGGAGCTGACGCCGGGAGAGCGCCGTCGCCTGATGCGTCTCCTCCAGCTCAACGGGCTGCTGGAGCCTCTGGACCGACTGTCCGACGTGGATCCGCTGCGGGTCGCGCCGGCCCTCTCCCCCGAGATGGTGCGCCGGCTTTCCTCCCTTTCCCAGGCGCGGAGCCAACCCGAACGCCCCGCGCAGACCCCGTACCGTTCACCGGTGAGTGGACGGGTGGTGTTGGGTGGGCCGAAGGCGGAGGATCCGGACCTCTCGGTGATGCCGCCCTTGCCCGGCCAGGCCCCGGAAGCGCCCATTCGCATTGTGTTCGATGGGGGCAGCAAGGGCAATCCCGGCCAGGGATACGGCAGCTACGCGGTGGAGTGGCCCGGAGAGCCCCGCCAGGTGGTGCGGCTCCAGTTCGGGGACATGGTGACCAACAACGAGGCCGAGTACGATACCCTGATCGCAGCCCTGGAGGCGGTGCTGAAACGGCTGGAGGAGCAAGGGGTGGATCCGGCCACGGCGAAGGTAGAGATCTGGGGGGATTCCCAGTTGGTGGTAAACCAGGTGAGCGGCGCATGGCAGTGCCGGGAACCCCGGCTACAGCCCCGGCGGGACCGGGTACGGGCGCTGATGGCCCGGTTCGGCCAGGCCACCTTGCGCTATCATCCCCGGGAGCAGAGCGTGGAGGAGCTGGGCCACTGAGGGCCGGAGTGGGGGACGTATTTGCAAGCTCAGTAATTCACGAAAGTTCATCGATTCGAGGAGCGAGCATCCTCAGATGCGAGCTTGATCAGGCTGAACGGCATCTGAGGATGCCTACTCCATACTAAAATCATGAACTGCTGAAATTACTTGATGCAAATGTTCATATTGTTAACGTAGGGGCACGATG
>RFJM01000205.1 GCA_003694905.1 Caldilineae bacterium | reverse complement strand
GGGTACGCCTTACCTGGACATGCGCATGGGGTTGTCTTAGGTAGACACAACAGGGGGTCCGGGGGAGCGCTCCCGCATCCGCGGCCTCGGCCAACGAGACAGGTGCCCGAGGTTTCAGCTTCTCGGGCAGAACTGCATGTGCAACAGACTTACATCCTGGGCGGCCGCTACTCATTGCCGCGAAAACGGCGAGAAATCTGTCCCATCTGCCGCAACTTTTCGTCACCCAGGGTGTTCCATACGTGGAACCCACTCGCGAGCCCGGTTCGGATTTTGTCCCCTGCATCACTCATGCTAGAATGCGTCCGCTTTTGGCATGGATCCATTCTGAACCGGCCCGATTCAGTTTGCCCATCAAATTCCACAACCTAAATGGGAGAAGAGATTCCATGGACATCGAACAACGTGTCAAAGAAATCATCTGCGAACAGCTTGGCGTTGACGAATCGGAGGTGACCCTCGATTCCCGCTTCCGCGAAGATCTGGAAGCCGACAGCCTGGATCTCGTCGAGCTGATGATGGCTTTCGAGGAAGAGTTCGGTGGTGAGATCTCCGACGAGGAGGCACAGAAAATCACCACCGTCGGCGAAGTCGTCGAACTGCTCAAGCAGGAAGTTGGCGAGGGCTGATTATCGCCGCGGCGAGGTCCGCCTTTCCCTGACGTCGGTGCCCGCCACCGGCGGCTGATACAAGCTGTCATCGAGACGCCGGATGCCGTACACATCCGGCGTCTTTCTGTTTTTCGGCATTCGTACCATGACATCACCCTCATCGTCGCCGACCAAGATCCCACTCACCGCACTGATCCTGGCCGGGGGTGCCAGCAGTCGCATGGGGACCAACAAAGCTTTGCTCGAACTGGATGGCATCCCCCTGATAGAGAGAGTGCTGGCGGTGGTGACCACGCTGACCCCCGACATCCTCATCGTCACCAACGACCCCGGACCCTACCGCTACCTGAATCTGCCCACCGTAGCGGACCGAGAACCGGGGCAGGGGCCGCTGATGGGGCTCTATTCGGGGCTGCTCGCCGCGCACGGCGAGCTCGCCCTGCTGGTGGCCTGCGATATGCCCTTTCTGCAACGGAGTGTGTTAGAATATCTTCTCACCGGCGCCGAGGGTTTCGATGTCATCATGCCGTACAGCGAAGACGGCCTGCACCCCCTCTGCGCGGTGTATCGGCGTCGTACCTGCTTGCCCGCTATAGCACACGCTCTGGCGGAGCGAAAGCGCAAGATGATCGCGTTTCTCGACGAAGTGCGCGTCCGCCGGGTGGGCCTATCGGAGCTTCGCCCCCTCGATCCCGACGGCCTCAGTCTGATGAACGTCAACACTCCGGAAGATCTGGCCCTGGCACGGGAGATCCTGCATAAATCGAAGGTGAACCCCCAGCGGCCGGAGGACTGAAAGCCCGCACAGCAACCGTGAGCCTTTCCTTTTTCGACAAGGTTTACATCCTGGTCATGCAAATACCCCGCGGCAAAGTGGCCTATTACGGTCAAATCGCCGAGATGTTAGAGGCACCGGGTGCGGCGCGCACGGTAGGGTGGGCCCTGGCCTCGCTCTCGCCGGCTCAGGCCAGAGTCGTGCCCTGGCAACGCGTGATCAACAAAGCTGGCCGCTGCTCGATTCGTTCGCTTGAACACAGTGCCGCCGAACAACAGGCGCTCCTGGAAGAAGAAGGGGTGGTGTTCAACGAATACGGTTACACCGACTTATCCGTCTACGGTTGGGAGGGTCTGGACCCGGACGAAGTCCAATTCCTCCTCCACACGGTGCCACCCCCGCCCCGTGCCTGACCTCATTCTCTTTGCTCCCGCCCTTCTGCATCCCCACACATCAAGGAGTCACCCATGCGCCGAGTCCTTCTCATCCTGGTCGTTATCCTCGGGTTGCTCATTCTCGGCCTCGGCCTGTTTGCGCGGTACCAGATCACGCGTTCCTGGCCCCAGACCGATGGTGAGCTCTCCCTACCCGGTCTGCAGGCTCCCGTCACCGTGATCCGCGACACGCGCGGCATCCCTCACATTTACGCCAGCAATCCCCACGACCTCTTCATGGCCCAGGGGTATGTCCATGCTCAGGATCGGTTCTGGCAGATGGAGTTCTGGCGGCGCATCGGGGCCGGTCGGCTCTCCGAGATCTTCGGAGCAAGCCAGCTCGACACCGACCGTTTCCTGCGCACCCTGGGTGTGATGCGCTCCGCCGAACGGGCCTGGGAAGCCATCGACGACGAAACGCGCGCTGCCCTGGAAGCCTATGCCGAAGGCGTCAATGCCTACATCGAACAACACCGGGACAACCTGCCCCTGGAGTTCCGCATCCTGGCCCTGACCGGGGTCAGTTTTACCCCTGAACCCTGGCAACCGGTCAACACCCTCACCTGGACCACCATGATGGCGTACAACCTGGGTGGCAACTACGAGAAGGAACTGTACCGCGCCGAGCTACTGGCACGCTATGGCGAGCCGGTAATGCAGGAGCTGACGGCATACCCCTATGCCGGCGATCATCCGGTCATCCTCCCTACCGGCGTCACCTGGCAGAAACTGGACCTCAAGACCGTCATGCAACCGCCACAAATCGCAGGCCTGGACCTGCGGGCCGAGGATGGTCTGGGCAGCAACAACTGGGTCGTTCACGGCAGCCGCACCGAGACCGGCATGCCCCTGCTGGCCAACGACCCCCATCTCTCCATCCAGATGCCCTCCATCTGGTACGAAAACGGCCTGCATTGCGAGCCCGTGGGACCCGATTGCCCCTACAACGTGGTGGGTTTCTCCTTCGCTTCTGCGCCGGGGGTCATCATCGGCCACAACGACCGGATCGCCTGGGGCGTCACCAATGCCTATCCCGACGTCCAGGATCTTTATATCGAGCGCATCAACCCCGAAAACCCCCTGCAATACGAGGTCAACGGCCGCTGGGTGGATATGGAAGTCATCCACGAGAGCATCCCGGTGGCCGGCCGGGATGAACCCGTCCCCCTCACCATCCGCCGAACTCGTCATGGCCCCATCATCAATGACGTGCCCTACGGTACGGAAAGCGATTGGGCCTATGGTTGGCAGCCGCTGGCGTTGCGTTGGACCGTGCTGGAGGGGAACCGCGTGGCCCAATCCGTGTTGGAAATCAACAAAGCTCAGAACTGGGAGGAATTTCGCCAGGCATTGCGCACGTGGGACGCGCCCTCGCAGAACTTCGTCTACGCGGATGTGGACGGCAACATCGGCTACCAGATGCCCGGTCGCACTCCCATCCGTCCCAACCACGACGGCCTCACCCCCGTGCCCGGCTGGACCGACGAGTATGAGTGGGCAGGCTTTGTCGATCTGGACGACATGCCCCACAGCTTCAACCCTGCCCAGGGTTACATCGTCACGGCCAACAACCTGGTTGCCGATCTGAGCCGCTATCCCTTCCTCACCCGGCACGAGGGCGCTGCGGGCTTCCGGGCACAGCGCATCGTGGAGATGATCGAGAGCAAGGACAAGCTGAGCATCGCCGACTTTCAGGCCATCCACGGAGACAACGCCAACCTTTTCGCCCGCGACATCATCCCCTACCTGCGCGACCTGCCCCTCGACCGGCCGAAAGTCGCGCAGGCTCGGGACCGGCTGCTGACCTGGGACCTGCAGGAAGATATGGACAGTCCCGAAGCCGCGTTCTTCGAGAGCTTCTGGTACGTCCTGCCCGATGCCATCTTCGCCGACGAGCTGGATGACATGGTGCGCCGCGACAAGGAACTGATCCGCCGTCTCTTTGCCCAACCCGACTCCCACTGGTGGGACGACATCAACACACCCGAGGCCGAAACACGGGACGAGATCCTCATCGCGGCCCTCAACGATGCCTACGATCTGCTGGTCCAGCGGGCCGGCAAGGACCCGGACAAATGGCGCTGGGGCGCGCTGCATACCGCCACCTTCCGCAACGAGACCCTGGGCAACTCCGGCATCGGCCTTATCGAAAGCATTTTCAATCGCGGTCCCTTCGAAACTTCCGGCGGTCGCGACATCGTCAATGCCACCGGCTTTTCCAACGACCGCAAACGTCTATTCCAGGTCACCTCCCTTCCGTCCATGCGCATGATCGTCGATCTGGGTGATTTCGGGCGCTCCCTCACCACCAACACCACCGGCCAGTCTGGCCATCCCTACCACAAACACTACGACGACCAGATCGACCAATGGCGATTCATTCGCTACGCCCCGATGTACTGGGATCGAGGCCAGGTTGAAGCCAACAGCGAAGCCACCCTCATCCTGAAACCCTGATCTCTTGCCATGCGTCTGACCGAAGCCCAGGCCAAACAGATCCTGCGGGAAGCGAGTCTGCCTGTGGGAGCTTTCGCCATCGTGCAGACAGCCGCGGCCGCGGCTCGTGCTGCGGAGGCGTTCGGCAGCCCCGTCATGCTGAAAGCGCAGATCCCGCGCGGGGGGCGAGGGAAGGCGGGTGGCGTCCGCAGGGCGTCCACTCCAGAGGAAGCCGGACGCATCGCGGGCGAGATGCTGGGCACGACCTTGTTGGGGTATGAGGTCGACAGTCTGGTCGTAGAGCCCGCAGCCGCTGTTGAACACGAAGCCTTCCTCGCCTTCACCTATGACACATCCCTGCGG
>RFJM01000004.1 GCA_003694905.1 Caldilineae bacterium | reverse complement strand
CGCGGGATCTCGATCATGGTTCCGAACTTGTAGTCCACCTCGATTCCCTGTTCGGCCATGACTTCCTTGGCCACGGCTTCCAGCGCTGCACGTTGCACCTTTAGCTCGTTCACATGGCTGGTCAGCGGGATCATCACCTCGGGATGGACGTCCACGCCTTCCTTGGCCACCTGGCAGGCGGCTTCGAAAATGGCGCGCACCTGCATCTTCGTTAGTTCCGGCATCATAATGCCCAGGCGCACCCCGCGCGTGCCCAGCATGGGGTTCATTTCGTGGATCGCCTCCACCTGACTCAGGATGGCTTCCTTCTCGGCGATCTCGGCCTCCAGAGCTGCGGCGTCACCCTGGCCGCTGGCCAGCGCGATCTTCGCCTCTGCAATCTGGTCGATCAGCTCGTCGCGGGAGGGCAAGAACTCGTGTAGGGGCGGATCGATGAGACGGATAATCACCGGGTAGCCGTCCATCACCCGGAACAACCCCACGAAGTCCTCCCGCTGATAGGGAAGCAAAGCATTGATCGAAGCCAGCCGCTCCTCCTCCGAATCGGTGAGAATCATTTTCTGCACGTAAGGCAATCGCTCCGTTTCGAAGAACATATGCTCCGTGCGGCAGAGGCCGATACCTCTGGCACCGTACTCGCGAGCCCGCTGGGCATCCGCCGGGTAGTCGGCATTGGCCCACACATCCAGGCGGCGGAACTCATCCGCCCACGACAGCAGCTTCATCAGCCAGGGGTCCGAGATGTCTGGGACCACCGTCTGGAGCTGGCCCTGATAGACCTCGCCTACGGTACCGTCGATGGAAATCCACTCACCCTCTTTGATCACAGCGTCTCCAACCGACATCTTGCGCTCATCGAGGTCGATCTCCAGCGAAGCCACACCCACCACGGCGGGCTTGCCGAACTGGCGGGCCACCAGAGCCGCATGGCTCGTGCGGCCGCCGCGGCTTGTGAGGATACCCTGGGCAGCCAGCATGCCGTGCACATCGTCGGGCTTGGTTTCCGGCCGGACCATGATTACCTCTTTCCCGTCTTTTGCCCATGCCTCGGCCAGGTCGGCGTCGAATGCAACCACACCCACGGCCGCGCCCGGGGAGACATTGAGGCCCTTGGCCAGAAGTCGCCCATCCGCCTGGGCCGCCTTCTTGGCCTCGGCGTCGAACTGAGGATGCAAAAAGAAATCTACCTGCTCCGGCGTCACGCGCATCACGGCTTCCTCTCGCGAGATCAGCCCCTCTTCGGCCATATCCACGGCAATGCGCACCGCAGCCTGTGCCGTGCGCTTGCCGTCGCGGGTTTGCAGCATCCACAACTTACCCCGCTCGATGGTGAACTCCACATCCTGCATCTCGCGGTAATGCTTTTCCAGCTTCTCGGCAATCTCCACAAACTGCTCCCACACATGGGGCATGTGGTCCTTCAGTTTGCTCACCCGCTCCGTCACGCGAATGCCGGCCACCACATCCTCGCCCTGGGCGTTTATGAGATAGTCGCCTTCGATCTGCTTCTCGCCGGTGGTGGCGTTGCGCGTCATGGCCACACCGGTGGCGCTATCCTCGCCCATATTGCCGAAGACCATGGTGACGATGTTCACGCCGGTGCCCAGATCGTGAGGGATGCCGGCCGCGTTGCGATAGTCAATCGCTCGCTTGCCGTTCCACGACTTGAACACCGCCTCCGTTGCAAGTCGCAACTGCTCGTAGGGATCTTGCGGGAACTCACGGCCCGTGTGTTCCTTGACGATCTTCTTGAACTCTTCGCTGATTGCCTTCCAATCCTCGGCCGTCAGCTCGGCGTCGGAAGAGACCCCGCGCTTCTCGCGATATTCGGCAATGACTTCCTCGAACGGCTCGTCCGGCACGCCCATCACCACCGACCCGAACATCTGGATCAGACGGCGATAGGAATCGTACACAAAACGAGGATCGCCGGTAAGGTCGATCATCCCCTGGACGGTGTCCTCGTTGAGCCCGATGTTCAGCACCGTGTCCATCATGCCGGGCATGGAGAACTTGGCTCCCGAGCGGCAGGACACGAGCAACGGATTCTTGGGATCGCCGAACTTCTTGCCGGTCTGCTTCTCGACTTCTGCAAGCGCTTCCAGTTCCTGTTCCCACATCCCCTCGGGGAATCTCTCGCCTGCAGCCAGGTAGGCATTGCAGGCTTCGGTGGTCACCGTGAAGCCGGGTGGTACGGGAACGCCTATGCGGGTCATTTCGGCAAGATTGGCGCCCTTGCCGCCGAGCAGGGCGCGTACATCTTCCCAGTTGCCGCCGACATAGGCTTCAGCCTGGTCTACTTCGTTGAAGAGATAAACCCATTTTTTAGCCATGAGGCCAAACCTCCTAGAATTTGGTTTCGATGATTGACTGGGTATCTTTGAGCCTGGCGTGGTCACGTCCCAGGCAAAATAAAGACCCCGTCACCGGGGTCCACATCTTCGTGGCGTCTCCTTATTATGCCGTGAACGGTAACGACCCGCCATGATCTGTGTCATAGGGCAGGGGGTTACCCTGAAACAAGAACACATTATACCAACGACCCACGAAATTCGCGCAATCTCGTTGGCGCGGCAGATGCAGTTCATCCCAAACCAAGCTCTGCCTCTCACCAACCTCGTGCCTTGACGCCCGGGTCACTTCCCGCTACACTCTGCTCCCGCGCGTGCGGCTTGACCCACCCATCTCCGGAGTCATCTCTGTTTATGACCTCTTACCTCACACGACCCTTGCAGAGGCATAGCCTGCTGCTCTTCCCCCTCCTCACCACCTTGCTCTTGCTTACGCTCTGGTTGTTGGGTTTGGGCGCGGCCGGTCCGGTACAGGCCGAATCGGCCCATCATGCGCAGCTTTCAGCGCCGGCTACCGCCACTCCCGACCGGGGCAAAGCCCCCTATCCGGGCATCTACGTCTTCCTGGACAACGGACATGTGGATCCGGCCGAGTATCCTCTGGTGACGGGCGGAAACATGACCTTCCGCTGGCAGGACATCGAACTGGACGACGACTATTTCGATTGGTCGGGCGTAGAAGCCTGGTTGAATGCAGAAGCACGTTTGGGCAAGCCGGCCGGTATCGGCTTCTCGGTCTACGACGGACGTTGCTGCGGTGGGACGGTCATTCCCCGCTGGCTCATCCAGAGCCACGAAGAGACCGTCGTCCGCTGCGACGAAATGAACTGGCCCGTCCCGCGCTATTGGAACCCCACCTTTCAGGCCGAATATCGCGAATATATCCAGCGCTTCGCCGAGCGCTACGACGGCGATCCGCGCATCGCCTGGATCGAACTGGGCACCGGCATTTTCGGTGAGGCCAAGCCCGCCGATACCTGGGACTGGCAGTGCCTGCTAGAGGACGGACTCAGCGAGCAGGCATGGCTGGACTACTCCATGCAAGTCATGCGGGATTTCGCCACCGCCTTCACCAAAACTCCCCTCCTCTACCAGTTCGCCCCCATCTACAACCCCGAATCCAATTCCATCCGCCAGCGCAAGGCCCTCACCGACTATGCCGCCGGCCTGGGCATTGGGCTCAAACACAACGGTTTGAAGCCCGACGATCCCGGCGTGATCGTCGACGATCCGACCAAGTCTTACTATAAGGCAGGACAGTGGGACCCCTTCTTCACCTGGTGGGAGCAGGTGCCGGTTGCCTGGGAAAGCTACGGCACCCAATATTGCGGCGATCCCGTGGACACCAGCTTGAATCGACATCGTACACTCTGGTGCATCTACAGCGGGCTCAACAAACATGCCGACTACTTCGTCTTTTCCAAAGATCTGGTGACCGATCCCGAACGCCAGTCCTACCTCGAGTTCGGCGAACCCTACCTGGGTATCGAACTGGAAGAGACCGACTCGGTTTGGGTGGCGCTGCGGGCTCCCCGGCCCGAAAACAGCTGGTTCCCCCAGGACGGCAACTTCGATTTCTGGCTCTACCAGAACGATGAGGTGCCGGGTGGCCGCAGCGTGGCAGAGTGGGATAAGACCGATGCTCCCGAGGGCTGGTACACCCGCCGCACCGACAGGGCCGGCGGCAATGATCGGCTCTACTTCGATGTCGAGGACCGCTGGCTCTATCAAAACGACCGGGACAGCATCACCATCGAAGTGGTTTATCTCGACGAGGGCCAGGGCACCTGGACCCTGTACTACGATGCCCAGGACAATCCCGAAAAAGCCCTTGCTACCGTCAGCAAGAGCGACAGCGGCCAATGGCTGACCAAGACGTTCACCCTGCCCGATGCTTACTTCGGCAACCGGCTTCCCGGCGGAGGAGACCACCCCGGCTCTGATTTCTACGTGCGCGTTGGCTGGGACGATACCTACTTCCACCGCTTCCGCGTCATACGGTCCGGCGTGGCACCGACGCCTACTCCGCAGCCGGTTCACACCCTCACGCCCACTCCTACTCCCACGCCGGGCGGTCCTCCCCCTCTGCCCACGCCCGTCTACAGACGCCTGCGCAACGGCGAGGCCGGCTACAACGGCGCCGAAGATACCTGGATCGGCAACTGGTCTATCTGCGATCGCAACGGCAGTCCTAACGTCGCCAACGAGCCTCACCACAACGACCCGTATCTCGCCATCCGCTCCACGGGTGATCCCGCCTATCAGGACGTGTGTAACATCCTTATCCGCTTTGATGTCTCGCAGATCCCCGCCCAGAGCTACATCCTCAGCGCCAGGCTCAGCTTCAAACCCATCTACTCTTCTAACGCGGCCCGTCTCTATCTCAACGCCTTCGACGTCTATAAGCCATGGCGAGCCACCGAGGCCACCTGGTATCGCGCGGATGCCACCACCGCCTGGGATCAACCCGGCGCCGACGGCGCGGGCGATCACCCCCGGCTCCCCCTGGACACCTCGGTCGTCATGGGGGCCAACGACCCCATCGCCTGGACCTCCGTATTCATCACACCCCTGGTGCGGCGCTGGGTCACCCAACCCTGGACCAACAACGGTCTCTTCCTGCGTACCTATGCCAACCGCGTCGGATATGAACTGGCCTCCAGCGAATATCCGCAGATCAACTACCGCCCGGCACTGGAGATCCTCTACTATCCCGACGGTGCGCCGCCGACACCGACTCCCAGCCCTACCCCCACATCTACCCTGACCCCTACTGCCAGTCCCACCCCTACCGTCACGCCCACACCGACACCCACCCCAAACACCGGCAGCATCGAGGGCTGGGTCTTTCATGACCTGGACGGCGACCAGATCCTGGACAACGAGCCCGGCATCGGTGGCGTCCGCATCACCCTCGAGCGCGCCGCTACCGGTGATACCCGCCAGCAGGCCACCGATAGCACAGGCCACTTCCGCTTCGATGACCTGCCGGCCGACGAGATCTACTACCTCTACGAGGACCGGCCTGAGGGTTGGGGCGCGCCCCTGCCCGACAGTCAGATCGCGGTACTGCTCAGCGCCAATCACATCCACCGCGTCTACTTCGCCCACCAGCCTTTGCCCACCGCTACGCCCACTCCCACGCGCACACCTTCCCCTACTCCCACGGCTACCTTCACGCCTGTTCCCACCACCACGCCAACGCCCACCCCGACACCGACCCCCACAGCCCTGCCCGCGCTACGGCTGTGGCTGCCCTACTACCGCCTATCAGACTGATCCCTGACCATGGTCAAGCGGCTGCTCCTCGCCGGCCTGCTATTCATCGTGGGACTGGCTCTGCGCCCCGCCGGTCAGGCGCGGGCTCAGGAGGGCCCCCCGCTTCTGCTGCAGACCAGTTCCCTCTACCGCGTGCTCGAGGAGGGGAGCATCGTCAGGGTACGGATCGACGTACGGCTCAGCAACCAGGATCCCCAGACGCGCAAGAAAAAGCGAGGTACCGTTTACTTCTACAACGAAGTGGGGCTTCCCGTCGCGCCCGGTGTGCAGCGCGTGCGGGTTGTGCGCGGAGATGGCCGTGAGCTCAAAGTGACCGTGAACCGCGAACACATCGGCTATGACCTGCTGCAGATTCGTCTGGGACGCCGCCTTTTTTACGGCCAACACATGAATTTCACCGTCACCTATGATCTGGTCGGCGGCCTTTCGGCACCCTACTACATCGGTCCCAACGTCGCTCGCTTCCCCACCTATCTTGCCGGCGATGAGGGCCAGGTGGAGGCCGAAATCCCCCTCTCCTACGATGTACGCATCGACAACGACCGCTGCAAACTGACTCGCGAGACGGAATACTGGCACGTCCAATGCCCCAGCTTCAAGCAAACCGGTACGTACGCCTTTTTTGTGGATGCCGTGCGTCCCACAGCCCGGGCCGAATTGCTTTCCCCGCCCATTCCCTTGGCCCGAAGGGAGCTGCGCCTGAGGATACGGTACTTTCGGGGAGAAGAGGAATGGGCGCGGCAGGTCGTCGAGATACTGACTCGGGCCATACCGATGCTGGAAGAGATCATGGGCTTCCCCTACCGTGGGCCCAGCCTGCTTCAGGTCCGCCAGTCCACCACCACCGACACTCTCGGCTACGAGGGCTTGTTCGAAGGCGAGAATGTGATCCTGGTGCGTCCGGGCGCGGGGCCTGAGACCATCATCCACGAAGCCGCGCACCTCTGGTCCCGGCCTTTCGCGGCCCGCTGGCTATACGAGGGGTGGGCCGAATGGGCCGCTCGCGAGACCATGCGCAGGCTGGATATGACAGCAGAGCTGGAAAAAGCAGATCCACCTGCCCGGCCGCCACGCCTGGCCCTTGCCGATTGGGTCTGGGAAGGTGGAATCCTCAGTGGCGAGCAGGCGGAACTCGAGGCTCGGGGCTACGCGCTTTCCGCGTTCGTCGTCGAGCAGCTCGTCCAACGTCTGGGCCTGGCCGCCTTGCAGGAGGTCAACCGCTCCTTCTTGCCCGATCGTCGTGGCAGGCTCCATCCCGCCACGAGCGAATCCTACCGTCGTGCGCTTGCGGCTCGCGGCTATCAGGTCGACGATCTCTGGGCCAACTACGTCTTGCCCCGCCCTCCGCGGCCTGGCGGTGTCTTGCCCCTGGACTGAGTGCTCTGTGTCGCCAGCTCAACGCACAAAGGCCGCCTCAATGGCCTGTGCCAGCGAACGGACCCGGATAAGTTCTATGTCCTCAGGCAGGGGATCGGGACCGCGGCGCACACTGCGAGGGATGATGGCCCTGGCAAAACCCAGCTTGCGCGCCTCGCCCAGGCGCCGGGCCAACTGACTCACCGAGCGCAGCTCTCCGCTCAGCCCGACTTCGCCAATCGCCACCAGATCGGCAAGGATGGGCTTGTTCCGCACACTGGACGCGATGGCCAGGGCAACGGCCAGGTCACTGGCCGGTTCCGAGACCTTCAACCCGCCGACTACGTTTACAAAGATGTCCTGATCCGACAGCCTGAGGCCGACCCGTTTGGATAGCACGGCCGTAATCAGCAGCAGGCGATTGAAATCGACGCCATTAGCCGTGCGTCGCGGCTGGGGAAAGGGGGTGGTCGATGCCAGGGCCTGCACCTCGACCAGCAGGGGCCTCGTCCCTTCCATGGGTACGGCTATTGCGCTGCCCGAAGCATTGGGCAGCCGCTCGGCCAGAAACACTTCCGAGGGATTCCGCACCTCCACCAGACCCTGAGCCGCCATCTCGAACACCCCCACTTCATTGGTGGACCCGAACCGATTCTTGACCGAGCGCAGCAGGCGGTAACTATGGAAGCGGTCGCCCTCTAGATAGAGCACAGTATCCACCATGTGCTCGAGGATACGCGGCCCGGCGATAGAACCCTCCTTGGTCACGTGCCCCACCAGGAACAGAGGGATGTTCTCGGCCTTGGCCATGCGTAGGAGCAAAGCGGCGCACTCGCGGACCTGGGTCACACTGCCGGCGCTGCTGGGTAACTCGTCCAGATATACTGCCTGAATCGAGTCTATGATCACCAGGCCCGGCTGCAGCTTCTCAACCTGGCGCAGGATATTCTGCAAGTTTACATCCGCCAGCAGGAAGAGATAGTCCGACGAGATGCCCAGTCGCTCGGCCCGCTGCTTGATCTGATGCGTGGATTCCTCACCGCTGACGTAGAGCACGGGCCGATTGCTGTCCGCCACCGCCGCGGCCATCTGGATCAGCAGGGTGCTTTTGCCGATACCCGGATCGCCACTGATGAGCACCCCGCCTCCCGGCACGATACCTCCGCCCAGCACCCGCGCCAGTTCCTCCATCTTGACCGGGATACGGGCGCTGTGCTCGCCGGATGCCTGCGACAGCGCCACAGGCTCCGCCTGACCCTGGCCGGGAAAAACCGAACGCGTCACCGAGCGGTCCTTACTCTCGCGGTGTTCCACGAAGGTATTCCACTCGCCGCAGCGGGGGCATTTGCCTGCCCACTTGGCCTGGGTATGACCGCATTCCTTACAGACGAATTGGGTGCGAACTTTGGCTGCCATAATCAGAAAGGGGACCGGCGGTGGCAACAGGCCACCCGAGCATGAAGTGCCGGCGCGACCATTCTACTCGACCCGCGCGGGGTTGGGCAAGACGTCGCCGCGCGCCGGGCTACTTCGCCGTTACCTCCGCCAGCCAGCCGAACAGACGCTCCTCCAGACCATTCTCTCTGCCCAACATGCCGGTACCATGCCCCTGTCCCTGCAACATGATGAGCTCGACGCTTGGTGCCAGAGTTGCGAGGCGGCGGGCGCTCTCGGCCGCGTAGGCGTCTTCTTCGCTGGCCACGATGAGAAGGGGCCGGTCACCGTATTCCTGCACGGCCTCTTCGGTGGTGACCCCGTGATAGTCCAGGCCGGGGCTGAGTAGTACGGCTGCCGCGATCGCGGGGTCGCGGGCAGCGTAGTTGAGGGCGATATTGGCGCCTATAGAGGCGCCCATGATCACCAGACGCCCATCGTCGATCTCTTCACGGGCACGCAGATAGGTGACCCCGATCTTGGCATCACGGATCATGCGGGTGTAGTCGCGCTCACCGCCGCTTTGTCCATGCCCGCGCAGATCGATGGCCAGCACTCCGTATCCCTGGGCCTGCAATGCCCGCGCCAGCTCCTCCCAGTCGGAGCGCTGGCCGCCCAGCATGTGTAAGAGGAGAATGCCCGGAGCACCGACAACACCGGGGCTATAGTAGGTGCCCTGGATCTGCACCTTGTCTTCGGTTACCATGCCGATATCGAAGACTTCGACCTCAGCCTGGACCGGTGGTGTGGGCGGCAGGATGGGATTCGGAACTTCTACGCCCGCGTTCTGCAGGTCGCGAGTCAGGGCTTCGACGGTAGGGATCAGGCGGCGCAGCGTCTTGTCGATCTCGCGTCTGTCTACATCCTCACGACCATACATGCCCAGAGCGCTGTTTATCTCCACCAGCAGCTGACGCTGCAAATCCAGCTTTTCCCGCAGTTGCCTGGGCAGCGGGGTGGGGGTGGGTACCGAACGG
>RFJM01000204.1 GCA_003694905.1 Caldilineae bacterium | reverse complement strand
GGCGACCCCCGCGATCCCGAGGATCGCGACGCCTGTGGCTTCTTCACGAGTCGCCGCGAGCTCATTGAGGTATAAGAGGTAGAAGAAACCAAGCACGCCCGCGATGATCGCCACGGAGAGATACCGCTTCGGCCAGTAGAACGCGAAGCGACAGTAAATGGGGCTCTGTTTATCCGCTTCGACGAGCGCGTCCTGGATATCTGGGATTTTGAACGCTCCGTCGAACAACGGGCAAGCATCGGCGGCACTGCCCGAGCCGCCCTCCTCGAACAAATCCACACCGCCCGCATGCTCCTCGGCGCCGAAATCCTCGGTGGCGAAGAAGCCTGATCCTCAGTCCACACCCCCTGCTCACCTCCCCACCATGTACAACGCCTACTTCCGTTGCTTTCGAGGTTGTCCCGGCCGCTGGCCGCTGTATGAGATCATCTACACCTGCCCCAACTGCGGCGGCCTGCTGGAAGTTGCCCACGATATGGACGCCCTGCGCGACCGTTCCGCGGCTGCCTGGATGCGCATCTTCGACGACCGCTCCGGCACCACCCGGTTCCCCTACGGCTCCGGTGTGTGGCGCTACAAAGAGTGGGTTGTGCCCGATCTGGAGGACGAAAACATCGTCAGCACCTTCGAAGGCAACACCAACCTCTTCTGGGCTTCGCGGCTGGGCGAGCAGATCGGCGTACCCGACCTGTGGGTGAAACAATCGGGCAACAGCCATACGGGCTCCTTCAAAGACCTTGGCATGACCGTGCTTGTCAGCGTCGTCAAGCAGATGATGTCGCGCGGCTCGCCCGTACGCGCGGTTGCCTGCGCCTCGACCGGCGATACCTCTGCCTCGCTCGCCGCCTACGGCGCGGCCGCGGGTATCCCCACCATCGTCTTCCTGCCCCAGGGTAAGGTGAGCCCTGCCCAGCTCATCCAGCCCATTGCCAACGGCGCTACCGTGCTGGCACTCGACACCGACTTCGACGGTTGCATGCGCGTCGTCAAGGAGGTCACCAAAGACAATAGCATCTATCTGGCCAACTCCATGAACTCGCTGCGGATCGAGGGCCAGAAGACTGTGGGCATCGAGATCGTCCAGCAGTTCGACTGGGAAACACCGGACTGGATCATCATCCCCGTCGGCAACCTGGGCAACGTCAGCGCACTGGGCAAGGGCCTGTTGCAGATGAAAGAGCTGGGACTCATCGCCAAGCTCCCGCGGCTGGTGGCAGCCCAGGCGGCCCACGCCAATCCCTTCTATCAATCCTATAAGCAGGGCTTCAAAGAAAAGGTCTCGTTGAAGGCCCAGAAAACCCTGGCCTCTGCCATCCAGATCGGCGACCCCGTCAGTTATGAAAAGGCCGTAGCCACCATCCGCGCATTCGACGGCATCGTCGAACAGGCGAGCGAACACGAACTGGCCGACGCCGCGGCTCGCGCCGACCTCACCGGCCTCTACACCTGCCCGCACACGGGCGTGGCCCTGGCCGTTCTCATCAAGCTGGTGAACCAGGGCATCATTAGCTCCGACGAAAGGGTTGTCGTCATCTCCACAGCCCATGGTCTCAAGTTCACCCAATTCAAAGTCGGCTACCACGAAGACCAGTTGCCCGAAGTCGAGGCCCACTTCGCCAACCCGCCCATCTACCTCCCGGCCGACGTCTCGGTGGTGAAGCGCACCCTGGAAAGGAAACTGGGTTAGTGTCGGCCAGGACCACGGCCATCTCCGGCCTGTATCTATGCGCGGCCGCTCTTGCCCTGCTTCTCGTCGTTCTGGCGCAGCCGCGAGTGCTCTACGGCCAGCCCCCCACCGGCCTCTTCATCGAGCAGTTTCGGAACTATGACCACGCCGACGGTGCCCGCACCACGGCCTGGTGGGATACCGGCAGCGGACGCTTGACCCTGCGCCCTGCCGATGCCGATTACAGGCGGCGCTGGCCCGCACTGGCGGCGACCGCTGCCGGAGATGCCGCGGTCGTGTGGGTGGAAGATCGGGGCGGGGGACCGGACATCTGGGCGCAACATCTGGATCCGTACGGCAATCGCCTCCTGGCAGACGATCGACTGCTTGCAGCCTGGCAAGGTGATCCCACCATCTTGCCCGAAGACGCCCATCTTCTGGCCCTGGCAGGACCGGCGGCAGGGGTGTATCTCCTCTTCTGGAGCGACGAGAGCGGCGTGTGGTGGTTGCGCTGGTCGCCGGAGGAGGATATGGTCTCGACGCCCGTGCAGCTGGCCAATACACCCGCGACCGAACTCCGGGCCCGCTGCCTTGGCCTGCGCTGCCTGCTCAGCGAACAGCGGCCGACGGGTACAGAACTGCGCTTCCTGGCTGCCGACGGCAGCACCACGACAACCCTCGACTTTCCCGGCACCGTGCAGGCTGCCTGGGATGGGCCGGACACAGCATGGGTGGCGTGGGGCGGTGAAGGGCAGGAAATCCGGCTGATGCCTTACGACGACAATGGCGTGCCCCGCCGCCAGCAGCCCCTTCCGGTATCTCCTGCCAACGGCTCTGCTGCCGGGCTCGAGGACATCGCCGTCACACCCGAGGCCGTCTGGCTGGTACAGCCGCGCCCCTGGACTGTCCTCGGTGTGAATCGAGACAACGGACAGGTGCTGCAGAGCTGGCGCATGGCGGACAACAACCCAGCAGCGATGCGCCTGGCCGTCAACTGGCCTCGGCTCACGCTGGCATGGCAGTCAAGCGATCCGTCGGCGTTGTGGGCTGCCTGGCCGGATGTGAGCGGCATCGGCGAACCGATGCCCCGCCTGCTGCGGCTGGGCCTACCCGGTCAGGAGCCTTTGCTGGCCGACATCGCAGCGGCGGGGGACCATGCCTTCATCCTGGCATGGAGCGAGAACGGCCAGGTCTATGTGCGGCGCTGGCAGGTAGACGGGTGGTCATCGTGGCGGCATGAGGTCGCGCCCGGCTACGCCACCGCCGGTGGTTGGGTGGTCCCCGAAGGTCTGGGTCACAGCCTGGAGGTCAACGCCCCCTGGGAGGCTGTGCTGTCCGTCAGGCTCGAAGCCGATGTAGCTACCCAGGGGGGCAGCGTGCAGTTCTTCGTCAGCAACCAGGGGCCCAGGGCGTGGTTACCCATTCAGCCCGGCCAGCAGATCTTGTTCGAGAAGCCGGGAACACAGCTGCGCTGGTACGCGCGGCTGCGCCGATCAGCCTGGGGCACGGCGCCGGAGGTGCGTGAGGTGCGCCTCAGCTATAGCTATCGTCGGGTTCACTATCTTCCGCGGGCGCTTCGCCCAACAGGTGGGGCGGCAAGGGAATAGGTTTCCCGTCCAGGCTCACCAGATTGTACTTGCGGCGAAACGCGGCCAACCCCTCGTCGCCTTTCTGTTCTCCCCAGCGTACCAGGGTATCGCGATCTCCCAGATACTCGTAGCGGGGCACACCGAAACCGCAGGACGTTTGTACCAGTTCTATGGCCAGATCCACAATCTGCCGGGGGCCGGGATAAGGCGGAAAGTGTGCCAGCAGATCGGGCCAGCGCGAATGGTCGGGTGTGATCACCGAAGCATGGCCGTACACCCGCAGGATCAGCGGCGCCTGATCGAAGGAGCAGAACATCAGGGTCATGCGGTCATTTTCCAGCAGGTGGGCGTGGGTCTCGTTGCCGCTGCCGGTCAGGTTTAGCCAGATGATGTGATCGGGAGCCAGCACGCGCAGCGCGTCCATCCCCTTCGGCGAGACGTTGATGTGTCCTTCCGCCGCGGCCGTGGCCACAAAGAAGATGTGCTGCTGTTCGATGAATTCGCGGTGTTTGGGCAAGAGTTCGGGGTATCGTTCGGCCATGGGATGTTTTCCTCGGCGGTGTGATTCGGTGGGAGGGCTCAGGGCCAGACCTGCACAAAGGCATCGTTCTGCACCTGATAGATGAAGATAGGGGCATCGATGCGGTCGCCGTTGGCATCGTAGGCAACGCGTCCCATCAAGGTGTCCATCTCGATGCTCCGCAATGCCTCGGCGACCCGGTCTGCGTCCAGCGTGCCGGCCTTCTCAACGGCCGCGAAAAGGACATCTGCTGCTGCATACCCGTTGATGGAATAGGTGTCGGGATTGCGGAACTCCACGGCCTGGTAGGCTTTGATCCAGGCCTCATCGGCGACGGCCTCGGGACTGGGGCCGAAGGCGCTCACGTACATGCCTTCAGCCGTACCGGCCGCTTCGTCGATGGTGGCGGAGAGAAAGGCGCCGTCCGAGGCCAGCATGGGGACATCGACCCCGGCTTCCACCAGGTCGGCGCGGAGATAGGGCGCTTCGATCTCGTAGCCGGCGTAGAAAACGGCATCGGGTTGCGCGGCCTTGATGGCCTCCACCTCCTGGATGTAACGGTCCTGTCCCTCCTTCACCTCCTGGGCATAGACCACCTGCGCGCCCCGTTCTCCCAGCGCCCGCACCATCTCGTCATGGAGGCCGCGGCCGTAGGCCGTCTCGTTGTAGAGAATGGCGATGCGTTGGGCTCCCAGCTCGTTGATCAGGAAATCCGCGTCTGCGTCCGCCTGCACCCGGTCATTGGCCACGATGCGGAAAAAGCGCCGGTAGCCCTTCTGGGTCAAGGCCACGTTGGAGGCATTGGATGTGATCACCACCAGGGGCAGATCGCCGTACACCTCCATGGCCGCCAGGGTTTCGCCCGAATTGTAGTGGCCGATGAATCCCATGATCTTCTCCCCTGCCTGTAGCGCTGCCTTTACCTCTTCGGTGATGCTTAGCGCCACATCCGGGTCCGACTCATCATCCAGCGCCACGACCCTGACACGATACCCTGCCACGCCTCCGGCGCGATTGGCTTCCTCTGCGCGCAGACGCACGCCCCCTACCACGGTTTGCCCGCCGTTCGCCTGAAAGCCGGACATGGGCGCGGCAACGTAGAGGATGGCTTCACCTTTGCTGCGGCTCCCGCAGCCGGCAACCATCAAGCCGAGCAGGAAGAGAACCAGGACCGTCGAGAACAGTTTTCGCATGGGTTTCACCTCGGATGAGGGAAGAGATAGGGGAAATGGTTGCGTGGGGATGTAGCGGTTACTGGGCGCCGCGGCTCAGGACCCCAGGCCCTCAACACGGTAATCGTAGACCTGGTTGATACTCTCGACCAGATCCTGCAGGCTGGCGACTTCGTCATCGACACTCTCTTGCAGGCGCCGGGCGCTGGTGCTATCGACTTCGCGGCTGCTGCGGATGAGCAGAAGCTGGGAATATGCCGTGCCCAGGGCGGCCACCGAGTGATCCAGTTGCAGTTCGGCGCGCTCCATCAGGTTGTCCAGGGCCTGCAGGTTCTTCCACTGCTGCTGTTTGGACTTGAGTGTCGCTTCCAACTGGGCGCGCACCTCGGCGTCATCTTCCAGCTTTAGCTTGGCCCGCAAATTGCGGATGGCTTTGGGCACCTGTTGGCGATCGCGGTTGAGGATGGCGTCATTCTTATAGGCCTGGAGCCGCAGCGCCAGATGGTAGATGTTGGAGATCCATTCTTCCATCCTCCTCACGCTGTCGGCCGTGCGTTCGCTCAGGCGGGCGC
>RFJM01000003.1 GCA_003694905.1 Caldilineae bacterium | reverse complement strand
GCCACACACGCTGCTCCCACCTCCTCCCCACTCTCTGAGCCGTCTGGCCAGCCCTCCACACCTCATACCCCGACCCCGGCTCCTGCCCCTACCGCCACACCCACCCCACCTGGCGATATCATCCTTGGCCGGCCGGCGCGCGTTCTGGCACCCACCGGGGTAAACATTCGCAAGGAGCCCGGCGTCCGGGCCGGTCGTGTCGGCTATTTTGCCAGCGGCATCCTGGTGCGGGTTCTGGAGGGACCAGTTTATGCAGATGGCTACATCTGGTGGTTGGTGGATGACGGCTACGGCAAGAGCGGCTGGATCGCGGGCGGTGACGGGCAGGATGTCTGGCTCAGTGGCCACATCGGCGATCCACGGCCGGTAAACCGGCCCGTTCGCCTGGGCGACCGCGTCACCGTGAGCGTTGCCCCCGGCAAGTCCCTCACCATCCGCTACGAGCCCGGCACTCGCGGCCCCATTGCCCGCCGGGTGATACCCGGCACCCGCCTGGATGTCATCGATGGACCCGTATATCTGGACGATATGCGCTGGTGGAAAGTCCGGCGTCGCGATGGTCTGACCGGCTGGGCGGCCGAAGGAGACGGCAAGGATCGCTGGCTGACACCCATGGAGTAGCTTCGCCTCATTGCAGACTGAGGCCGCCGATGTTAGAATCGCGGTCACGAAACTGTTCATTGTACAGGTAGCCTTCATGCCCTATGCACTTCTGGGACTATCCCTGGGGCTGAGTGCCGGCCTGGCGCCCGGCCCCCTCCTGGCGCTGGTCATCCAGCGCAGCCTCCAGAGCGGATTGAGCAGCGGCCTGCGTGTGGCCTTTGCCCCCCTCATCTCCGATCTGCCCATCGTCGCCCTCTCCTTCCTTGTCGTCAGCCGTCTGCCCAGCCGCGCCCTGGGTGGCATGCTGATCATCGGCGGCTGCTTTGTCCTCTGGCTGGCGATCGATGCCTGGCGCACGGGCCACAGCGGTGAGGACAACGCCACATCGGCTTCACCTCAGCAGGACCTTCTTCATGCCGCTCTTGTCAACTTCCTCAACCCCCATCCCTATCTCTTTTGGCTGGCCGTAGGCGCACCTACTGCCACCGTCGCCTGGCAAAGCAACCCGGCCTACGCTGTCCTCTTTGTCGGACTCTTTTATCTCCTGCTCATCGGCTCGAAAATCGTACTGGCCTTCCTCTTTAGTCGCGCCCACCGACTTCCCCCCCACCGGCATCGGCAACTTACGCGCGCCTCGGCTTTGCTTTTGGTCGCGGCCGCCGTCTACATGTTCGCTTCCGCCTGGCACTATATCGGTGGCACCTTATGATTCATGTTTCCCCTCTGAATCAAGAAGACATCCCGGCCCTCACCGCCCTTTTTAACCACGCAACTGCCCATCTGCCCTATCGCTGGGAGCTGGACGCACAGTCTTTTCGAGAACTTGTTCTGGAAGACGACGGGGAGCCCTGGGCCCTGCTGTCACCCGAACTGGCCGGCTGTCTGGTGGCCCGTTACGGCGAGGAAATCATCGGCTTTGCTCATTGCGCCATAGGCTATCTTGCGGGCGAAAGGGACAACAGGCGGCGCGGTTTCCTGCGTTTTCTCATCACCGCCTCCGATGCGCCTGCATGGACGGCCAACCTGCTCCTGGCCGAAACCGAAACCTACTTTCGTGAGCGCCGCATTGGCGAAGTCGAAGCCTTTCACATCCACACCGGCTATCGCTGCCTCCTCGCCGGCCGCGGCGCCCTGCCCGACCAACGCCTCGACCTCATGCAGGCCCTGGGAGAAGCCGGATATCGCATGTGTTCCCGCTGGCTGTTGTACGAGCGGATGATCTATACTCACACTCGCGAGCTACTTCCTCGCCTGGACCGGCTCTCTCTGCAGATCGAGCCCAGCGAACCCGGCTTCGCTTTGCATGCGGCGCGGCAGGCCGAACCCGTCGCCGACTTCGCCGTACGATATCTACCTTTGCTCTCCCAACGCAGTGGGCTGGAGTCCGCCAGCCTGGAGCACCTCCGGGTGCATGAACCCTTCCGCCGCCAGGGCGTAGCCCGCTGGCTTGCCCTGCGCGGTATCAACGAACTCGCCTCCCGTGGCTTCTCCCGCCTGATCGTCCACATCAATCACAACGAGTTGGCCGCACAAAGCCTGTTGCTTAGTCTGGGCTTCGACGAACTGCCCCTACGCGCCTATTCGTACACCAAGAACATACCCCTTTCAGCATGAAGGACTTGCCGGAACCCGGTTCTGAGCCCGATGCTATCGGCTCAGTGTCTTCCCCCAAACGATATACCCCCACCTCTACCTTTCGTCTGGTCGCCATTCTCTTCCTGCTGGCCGGCGTATGGCTGGCCGGCGAAATGCTCAGGCAGCAGACCCGTCTCTCGGTCCTTCTCTTCGTGGTGCCTGCGGGAATAGCCCTGTGGCTGCTGATAGGTGCCCTCTCCTGGCTCGAATACGATGGCCAGAACTTGCACTATCATCGGCCCATCTTCTCCACATTGACCATTCCTGTGCGTGACATTGTACGGGTCGAGATGGGCGGCCGGCGTACCAAAGCCCTCATCCTCGAATACCGTCTCCCTGCCGAAGAAGCCGACCCCGCCTCTCCCACCCGCTTTCTTAACCTCATCCCTCTCCGGGACCAGGACTCCTTACTCTCCCTACTGCAAGCCCAGATCCAGCAGTCATGACCGCGGTGCCAGAAGCACTCCTGTGGGGGATACGACGCCATCTGGCTGCACCTGCGGCCCAAGTCCTGGCCGTGCATCGCAGGCCATTTGCAGGCGGACTCTCCGGCAGCACCTTCGAACTGTGGAGGCTCCACGTCGCTCGCGCCGGTGTGCAAAGCATCTTGACCCTGGTCTACAAGAAGGGCGCTGTGGTGAGTGGAGCGCTCTTGCGAGGAGCCCCACAACGCGAGGCACTGGCCTACAACTGCCTCCCCAACGCCCAGCCCCTCGCCATGCCTACCCTGATTGCGGGAGACATCCTGGCAGGTGACCTCTGGTTCCTGCCCTTGCCGCCGGCCAAGTCCACTTCGCACTGGTCGGCCGCCTGGGACGCCGAAGACGTCCTCGCAACCGTCGCAGACCTGGCCTCACTGCATGCAGCCTACTGGGGAGAACAGGAAACGCTCGCGCGCTGGGACTGGCTCATGCAGCCCACAGGACGCGACATGCCCGCCTTGTTACACGATGCTCGCCGGGGACTCCAGAGCCTGTTGGAAAGCCGCGCCTTTGATGCCTGTCTGGGCGAAGAGCGCTTGCGGCGGTTGCAGGCCCTGGCACTGGATCCTGCCCCCCTGCTGCAGATCCTGCATACCACACCCGACGTTCTACTCCACGGTGACGCCGGCTTTCAGAACATCGCCATCACCGAACGAGGCCGGAGACGCATCTGGTACGACTGGCAACTGGCTGCGCGCGGTCCGGCCGTCCTCGATCTCGTCACCTTCCTTCATCCCTGGCATTATCCCGAAGCCCACCTGTCCCTTGCTCCCCAGGCCATCATCGAGCACTACCTTCTTTCGCTTCGTGCCCACGGCATCCCCCTCGACAAAACCCTCCTCCGCCAACAGCTGGATGCGGCCTTCGTCTGGCGCTGGCTAATGCAATGGGCGCCTCTTCTCGGCCTCTACCGCCACCGCCTGCGCGACGAAGTACGTCGCCGGCTGTACCACGTTTTCGACCAACTGCACTGGCCCGCCCTGGACCGGCTGGGAAAGTGATATCTATCCTGCTACCGGTATCGTATTGTGTCCGGTACGCAAGCAGGCTATAATAGCAGCGTAGCCGTCTTTATGTCGGCACGGCATTCGGGATGACCCCGTCTCGCCTATCACCTCTTCGCTCATCGCTGATACAACAAGGGGGTACACGATGTTCTCTTCTGCTCTGCTCGTCAGTTTTCTCTTTATCCTCGCTCTGATCATCCTCTCGGCGATCAAGATCGTCCAGGAGTATGAGAGAGGCGTGGTTTTCCGATTGGGACGCTATGTTGGTGTGCGAGGTCCCGGGCTTATTGTCCTCATTCCCTTTGTCGAGCGCATGGTGAAGGTAGACCTGCGCGTCGTGACCATGGACGTGCCATCCCAGGAAGCCATCACCCGAGACAACGTTACGGTGCGGGTCAACGCCGTCGCTTATTTCCAGGTATTGGACGCCGACAAAGCTGTGATCAACGTCGAAGACTACCGCCGCGCCACGGCCCAGATCGCGCAAACCACTCTGCGTTCTGTGTTGGGCCAGCACGAACTGGACGACCTCCTTTCACATCGCGAGCGCATCAATCAAGAACTGCAGCGGATCATCGACGAAGCGACCGAGCCGTGGGGCGTCAAGGTGAGCGTCGTTGAAGTGAAGGATGTGGAACTACCGGCTTCGATGCAGCGCGCCATGGCACGACAGGCCGAAGCCGAGCGCGAGCGCCGCGCCAAGATCATCCACGCCGAAGGCGAATACACCGCTTCGCAACAGCTGGCCGAAGCTGCCCGCGTGATGGCCGAGTCGCCCGGTGCCATTCAGCTGCGCTACCTGCAAACCCTGACCGAGATCGCGGTCGAGCAGAATTCCACCATCGTCTTCCCCGTGCCGTTGGAGTTGCTGCGGGCCTTTACCAGCAACATCTTCACCTGGGAGCAGGCAAGCCCGGCCGAGGAAGACGGCCAGGAAGGATAG
>RFJM01000203.1 GCA_003694905.1 Caldilineae bacterium | reverse complement strand
CTCTTGGCTCCTCTCCGGTCTCACCCACCCCTCCCCCTCCTGCGTCGAGCCCAACTGTTCCCTTCCTTCTGCCCTCCTCATTTCCCTCAACGTCGTCGCCCCCCGCTCCTCATGATTCCGCGCCGCGACCTTCGGTTTTTGCATTGGCCGGTGGTATCAGCCTGACCCTGGCAGCGCTGCTCGGTCTCCTTCTGCTACGCATGCATGTGCGGCCACCCTCGTGAAGCCCGCGATCTGGCTGATCCTCACACTGTTGCTCTCGTCGCTGGCGGCCTGCCGGCCCGTCTCTTCCTCTGCCCCTGCCCGATCCGATGGGGATCTGGTCCTCACCTTTGCCCGCGCAGGCGTCTACCGTCTGCCCCCGGACCTGCCGCCTGCCGGTCTGCGCTACGGTGAACAGTCTCTGCCGTTGTTTCACGCGTCCACCCCGGCCGAAGACTTCTACTTCTTCTACGCGCCGGTTACCGTCACCCGCCAAAGCCGCCTTGATGCCCTCTTCTACGAGACGAACTCGGCGCCCCTGTTGGCCACCCCCGCACCGCCTATTCTCGCCACCGCCGCGCAGGCCGAAGGGACCATCCGGGAGACGATCTGGCGCGAGGAAGACCACCTCTACCGTAGTCAGAGCGACCTGCCCCTTCCCTGGCTCTGGAGCCGGCTGGCCGCGCCCGCCGCCTGGCAAGACACCGTGTCCCTGCCTGTGGCGGCCACCCCGCCGATTACCCTCACGCTGCGGCTTTGGGGCCAGACCGACCTGCCCGGCGGCCCTGACCACGAACTCCGTGTGGAATGGGACGGCCGGCCCCTTGCCGAGGCAAGCTGGGACGGTGCGGGCAGCCATACTCTGAACTTCCCCCTGCCCGAGCCTGCACAGGGCCGCCACGAGCTCAGGATCGAGGTGCCCGCGCGGGAGGGCATTCCTGCCGATGTCCTCTACCTGGATGGCTGGGGTGTGAACTACGCGCGGGTCGCAGACGTGCGCTCGGGGCCGGTCACCTGGCAGGCACTGTCGGCGGCCATGCGCCTGTTCAAGCCCTCGGGCGAGGCTGTCTGGCTTCTGGACATTACCGATCCCCTTGCCCCCCTGGCCTTCGGGCCGTTCGACGCGCAGGCGGCAGAAATCACCGTGCCCACACGGCCCGGTCATCACTACTGGGCCGGTACGCCCGCACAGATCCTCCCGCCCCCGCGGCTGCGCCGGCGCGCGTCCATCGATTCGTCCGCCCGCGAGCGCCTGCGGCTGGCAGACATGCTCGTGATCGGAGCCGAGGACTACCTGCGCGCTGCGGCCCCGCTCATCGAGCACCGGCGGCGAGCCGGTCTCCGCGTCGCCGCCCTTACTCCCCTGCAACTGACAGACCACTGGGGCCGCGGCGTACCCGACGGCAGCGCCCTGAGCCGCCTGCTACAATGGCGTCAGGCAGAAGGCCGACTTCCCTCTTTCATCTTGCTTGTGGGCGATGCGGAACTGGCCCCCTGGGACGGCGAGCAGCATCTCCTGGCCGAACGCATCCCCACGGGGTTTACGCCCACGCATTTTCTGGGTGAGACGCCCAGCGACGTGGCCCTGCTCGACGACACCTTCGCTGCCGTCGCCTTGGGGCGCATCCCCGCCCGCGCACCGCGGGATGTCGCAGCAGCGGTACGCAAGATCCTCGCCTACGAAGAGGATCTGCCCGCGCGCCGCCATCTCGTGCTCGAGGATGCCGGGCCCGAGTTCGGCGCTTTTGCAACCGCTATCGCTTCCTTTTGGCAGGGAAAAGGCGAAGAAAGCGCGCGGATCGCCATCACCGGCCCGGATACACGCGCCCGGCTCCTGGCCGAGTTGCGCCGAGGGCCCTTCTGGCTGCACTATGTGGGCCACGGCAGTCCCCTGCTCTGGTCGCAGGCAAAGGTGCTGACCGCCGGCGACGCCGAACTCTGGCAGCAGCCTGGCATCGTGTTTGCCTGGACCTGTCTCAGCGGCTATTTTGTGCAGGGAGAGGAGCAGGCGCTGGCCGAACGCTGGCTGCTGAGCCCTACCGGTGGTGCCGTGGCGGTGATCGCCCCCAGTGGCGAAGACATCACCCCGCGGCAGCAGGACTTCGCCCAGGCCTTCTACCACGCCCTGCTTCGGGCGGAGACGCTGGGCGAGGCCCTGGTTCTGGCCCGCGGCGAGAGGGGCAGGGATGATCTGAGTCTGCAATACCAGCTTTTCGGCGATCCCGCTCTGCGCCTTCCTCATCCTCCGTAGTAACACGCTGCCACCCCGTTGTTGCCCGGCCTGCGTCCCTGGCAGCGCTGGCGGAAGACGACAAGAAGCCCACCGCGTCGGTGGGCTTCTTCGCGTGCGGGTGGGCAGGCAGGCTTCAGCGTAAGATCAGCGGCTGATAGAGGGGATACCGCTCCAGGCCGCGGCGATAGCAGACATAGACGTCGGGTGCCAGCCCCGCATTTCTGGCATCGGTCCAGACGATGACGGCATTGCCGTCGGGATCGAGGGCAATGTCGGGGTGGCTTTGCACAGCGCCGGGCGCATCACGGTTGATGCGGCGGTTCGTTTCCCAGCCCGAACCGTCGGGCTTGAGCCAGGCCTGGTAGATGTCGGAATCCCCCAGGCGTGCGTCCTCCCAGGCCGCAACCACGGTGTCGAAGGCGGCGAGGGCGGGCCAGCGTTGGGCGCCCGCGGCCACATCATGCAGGGGGACAGGAGCACTCCAGGTGGAGCCGGGGACGGCCTCGCGGCGGCTGAAGAAGATGTCGGGCGCGGTGGCGGCCTGCCGGTTATCCTCCCAGGCGACGATCATGTTCCCCGACCTGTCGATGGCGAGGGAAGGATTGGCCGGATGTGCCGAAGGGGGTAGGCTCCCGCCGACGGGCTCTGGCGGCGACCACGTGCTGCTGCCGCTGCGCAGGTGCGCGATCATCACCAGGCTCTGGACGCCGCGGCGGTCGACCCAGACGACGTGCACGTTGCCCAGGCCGTCGGCCACGATGGCCGGTTGGAGTTGGATGCCTGTGCTGGTGGGATGCAGGCGGCGGGCAGGTTCCCAGGCGGGGTTGCCGCGCTGGCGTCGGGTCCAGAAGATGTCGGGGTCGCCAAGCCGCGAGTCCTCCCATACGACGTAGGTGTCGCCGCCGCGGGTGATGACGACGTCCGGCCTTTCCTGGACGGCCGGCGGCGCGCTGTCGTCGTTGACCTGTACGGGCGCGAACCAGGTCCCATCGGTGGCGGGGCGCAGCGCTGCCCAGATGTCAGAGTCGCCCCCGTTGACGGCCGCCCACACGGCGATGGTCTCACCTACAGGGCCGAAGGCAACCGCCGGCGCGGACGCCGCGGGCAGCGACGAACCGGGGATGCTGACATCACCGTGCCATTGCGAACTGAGGCGGGTGAAGAGGGCACCGTAGATGCTGTTGTTGCCGGTCCGGTTGTCATTCCACACGGCGAAGGCATTGCCCACACGGTCGAAATCGACGGCTGCCAGGGTCTGCCCTGCGGCCGGCGACTGCTGTGCGAGGGGGACATCACAAGCG
>RFJM01000202.1 GCA_003694905.1 Caldilineae bacterium | reverse complement strand
GGTCCAGTTATCGCAGCAGCAGCGGACGGCGTAGCGGTGGCGGCGGTCGCCGCGGCTTCCGCTGAAAAGCGGCCGCCGGGAGGGTCTGGTACTACCGTTACACTTCAGGTTTCGTCAAATCCGTGATTCGCCCAGACGCGGCCTTGCCGCCAGGCTATCCCTCACTCCGGCCGGTAGACAACAAAGCTTTGCGTCTGGCCCTGGCGCTTGTGGTCGAAGGCGCTGATCTGAATGAAAGCGTCAGGATGCTGCTGCCGGCAGGCATCGAGGGCTGCCATCACATCCTCCACCGCAGGCGAGCGGAATAGGGGTAAACGCCACCAGTGCCAGTAAGTCTGCGCGGGGTCGATGCGGTCCGTGTACTCGACCACCGGCATCCAACCCTGCTCCAGGATGTATGCGACCTGTCGCTCGATCTGAGAGCGCGTCATGGGGGGGAGATAGGAAAAGGTCTCGGTCTTCATGACCTCGTGTACTCCTTGTCGTAGCAAGTAGAGACTACAGTGCTTCCAGTTTGTCCACCGGCTCGTAGTCGAAGGTGATGCCCTTCCAGGTCTCCAGGGCCATATCCAGTTCGGGACTGTGGCGTGCCGCCTGTTTGAGGATGTCGGGCCCTTCGACGGCGAGATCGCGACCCTCGTTGCGTGCCTGCACCACCGCTTCCAGGGCCACCCGGTTGGCCGTGGCGCCGGCGCGACTGCCCCAGGGGTGTCCTACGGTGCCACCGCCGAACTGCAGGATCGAATCATCGCCGAAGATGGAGACCAGATCGGGCATGTGCCAGACGTGGATGCCCCCCGAGGCCACCGGGAACACGCCGGGCATGGAGAGGAACGGCTGGTCGAAATGGAAGCCGGGGGCGCGCTCCTTGCGCAGATGGTCGGTCCGCAACATCTCCACCACGCCCATGGTCGTGGCCCGATCTCCTTCCAGCTTGCCCACGACCGTGCCCGTGTGGATGTGGTCCACGCCCACGATGCGGGCCCACTTGGCCAGTACCCGGAAGTGGATACCGTGGTCGGGGTGCCGGTCGACAACAGAATGCAGGGCGCGATGCGCGTGGAGCAACATGCTGTTCTCTCGACACCAGCGGGACAGCGAGGTAAAGGCGGTGAACCCGACGATGAGATAGTCCACCATGATGATGCGCGAGCCCAGCTCCTTGGCGTACTCGGCCCGCCGGTAGATTTCTTCCATCGTGTGCGCCGTGACGTTGAGATAGTGTCCCTTGCGCTCACCGGTCTCGGCTTCTGCCTTGTTCACCGCCTCCATCACAAACTCGAAACGATCGCGCCAGCGCATGAAGGTCTGGGAGGTGATGTTCTCATCATCCTTGGTAAAGTCCAGACCACCTGCCAGGGCTTCGTATACCAGTCGCCCGTAGTTCTTGGCAGAGAGGCCGAGCTTGGGCTTCATGGTCGCGCCCAATAGAGGACGCCCGTACTTGTTGAGGCGGTCACGCTCCACCTGGATACCGTGCGGAGGACCCTGTAAAGTCTTGAGCAAGGCGGGAGGGATGTAGATGTCCTCCAATCGCAGGGCTCGCAAGGGCTTGAAGCCGAAGACATTGCCCACAATGGAAGACATGAGGTTGGGCATGGATCCTTCCTCGAACAGGTCGAGGGGATAGGCGATGTAGGCGATGAACTGGTCATCCCGTCCGGGCACGGGCCTGATTTCATACGTGCGTGCGCAGTAGCGGGCCGGGTCGACGAGATGGTCGGACCAGACCGCGGTCCAGGTGGCAAAGGAGGATTCTGCTGCGACGGAGGCAGCCGCCTCTTCCCACGGCACGCCTTCCTGGGGGGTGATGCGAAAAGCTGCCAGGACCTGGTTGGGATCGGGCTCATAGCCGATGTCGTAGTAGTAGTGCGTTTCGCTGTATTCCTTCACCCCTGCTTCGAACATGGCATCGGCGGGGGCGGGTTGCGGGTGCTTGGACATGGTTCTTACTCCTCGGTAAGTTGGGGGCGGGCCGGCTCCATATCGCGGACAAGATCGGTGGCGCTGACAACGCCGACAGGTCGGGGGCGCCGGGTGGCATCGTTGGCTTCCACCACCACCACATGTTGCATGCGACGCCGCCGCATCTCTTGAGCGGCCCGAAAAGCAGGTTCATCGGGTAAAGCCGTGGCCACCTGTGTGATCATGATCTGGTCTGCCTGCAAGTGCGGCCACATCTCCTCGTAGCCGTAGAAGGCCACCATCTCGTTGCGAGTTACGATCCCGGCCAGCCGATCGTGGTCGTCAACCACGACAACGGCGCTGATGTCGTGTTGGTTCATCAGGCGCACGATCTCGAGGATTGATGTCGTCGGCCTGCATGTGACCACACCCGGATGCATGACCTCGGCAACTGCTTTCGCAGGCATAGACGCCTCACGTGATCTCAACGGGGCGGTGCTTGCGCACCGTAAGCAGATAGTAGACGATGAGCAACTGCGTCAGGGCCAGGGGATCCGAGTGCCGTTCGCGGGCACCTTCGCTGAAGGCCCCCAGCAGTTCGGGATGAAGCTGGTCGCTGAAATGAAGCTGTTCCCAGATCACTTGCTCCAACTCCGCGGCTTTCTCGCGAGATATGGTGCCATCGATGTCCAGGATGTCCACGGGCTGGCCGCCGGACCACACATCCTTCTCCAGGCTGATGGCATCCCGGCGGCCGTTGTGAGAGTGGTCCAGAACAGCGGTCAGATCCGGCCTGGGCAGGGTGTGACGCTGGAAGATACGTACGTTGAGATGGCGGTTGTCGACGTTCTCATCGAAATAGCCGTAGGGCGGCCAGAAGCGTACGATGAGGTCGGCGGCCTTTTTCTGGGGCCAGATGTAGCGCTCGCTATCGGGCATGCGGCGCTCGATGGCGGCCAGCACTTCCTCGGGCTTGTAGCCGCGCTTGTGCGTGTCACGCGCTACCTTCCAGCGCCGGCGCAGGCGTTCGTCCGGGTCCAGATAGATGGTGACGTCGAAACAGCGTTGTAAGGCAGGCGTGTGCAGGCTGAGCAGACCCTCGACGATGACCAGCTTGCCGGGCGCCACATATTCGGGCCGGTCGAGCGTCCCCGTGCTGTGGTTGTAAACGGGTTTGAGAATGGGCTGCCCCAGCCGGAGCAGGTTGACGTGCTGCTCCATGATGTCGATGTAGTTGCACTCGGGCGAGAGCGCGGTGATGCCCAGCTCTTTGCGTTCCTTGCGGTCGTAGCGGTGGTAGTCGTCCAGGCAGACCACGGTGGCATCGCCGCCGAGAATCTGAGCGATGCCGCGCGTGAGTGTCGTCTTGCCGGCGGCGCTGTCTCCCACCACACCGATCATGAGCGGGCGCAGTTGTTTGGTCATGAGAATCCTCCTGGGCGATCAGGCCTGAGCGGCGGCAACCGAGGTCCAGTCCGCGCCGACCTGACGGATGTATTCCACCTGGCTGAACTCCATCAGACGATCGAGCTGATGAATGGCCTTGATAAAGCGCACGGTACCCGTCTTGGCGCGCATCACCATGCTGTGGGTGGTGACACCACCGGCGCGGTCGTAATGCACGCCTTCGAGCAAGGGGCCATCGGTGATGCCGGTGGCGGCGAAGAAGGCGTCGTCGGCCCGGATCAGGTCGTCGGCGGTGAGCACGGCATCCCAATCGTCGCCGGCTGCAGCGATGACCCGCTCTCTTTCCTCATCGCTTTGGGGCGCACGGCGGATCTGCATGCCACCTCCCAGGGCCTTTACTGCCGCAGCCGCGATGACCGCTTCGGGCGTTCCGCCGATCCCCATCATCACGTCGACACCGCTGCCGGGTGTGGCTGCCAGCAGCGCACCTACCACATCACCGTCGCTCTGCAGGGTGATGCGCGCGCCCGTAGCCCGGATCTCGCGCACAAGCTGCTCGTGCCGCGGCTTGTCCAGCACGAACACGGTCAACTCGCTGATGGGACGCCCCAAGGCCACGGCAATGTGATTCAGGTTGTCGGCCACGGAGTAGCGAATATCGATCACATCGCGGGCACGCTTGTCCACCACCAGCTTGTCGGCATAGAAGGACGGGCCGGGATCCCACATGCTCCAGCGCTCGGCTACGGCGATGCAAGAAATGGCATTGGGCCGGCCCAGAGCCAGGAGCCGCGTCCCTTCCACCGGATCCACGGCTACATCCACGGCCGGGGGCGCGCCGCTGCCG
>RFJM01000201.1 GCA_003694905.1 Caldilineae bacterium | reverse complement strand
GAACAGGTGTGCGCGGGGGCGGCGTCAACTCCACATCCACAGGCGCTGTAGGGATCATTGCCGCGGGCGAGGAGCCCCGGTCGTTCAGATTACCAATGAAAACCAGACCCGTCACACAGAGCAGGGTGAGACAGCAGAAGAAGAGAACGGTCAGGCTCAGAGCCAGGATGATGAGGGAGTTACGAGACATGGAAGATACCTTGGCAGAGTGAGGTGAGTTGACATGGCCGGGATGCGGCGGCTCCTCTCTATTTTGCACGCTAGGGCTGCACCCAGCAAGAAGCCGAGCGGGGAATCACGCCGCCGCCGGTGGCGCGCACACCCACGGGCTCCAGATCGACATAGACCTGCCGGTAGGGCAGGTAGAACCAGGTGTAGACGAGAAAGCAAACCCGATGCCGTTCTCCATCCGGGTGTTGGCGCACGTCCACCAGGGCCAGGCGGCGGTCCATGAAGCCGCGGGCACGAAGCTGCCAGCGCCAGGATTGGGCAGCATTGATGGCCAGACGCAGGCTGGGGCCGCTCACCTCAGGCTGGGGAGGCGGAAAAAGCATGGGGCTGATGGCCAGGGGCAGCAAGATCACTACGGCGACAAAGCCCAGGCGGGCGAAAAAACCCTTCTCTGACCAGCCCCAGCGCTGCGCCAGGCGCAGTACCAGGGCGCTGGCCACCAGGATCACGGCATAGTAGACAAGCGAATTGGCGACGAACAGGCCGGGCGTGAACTCGGGCCTTCCCACCCCGACGCCGATGTGCGTGGGCAGTGGGTATCCCCACCAGCCGGGACAAAATCCCTGACATCCGGCCTGATAGGCAGAGACGCGGAAGACGAAGCTGGAGAGATAGCTGGCACCGAAGGCCAGGGGAACCGCGGCGAACACCCAATCGACACCCCGGCGGATACGCCGAACCCACCAGACGACCGCCAGCGCGGCCACCGGTATCGAACTGAGTACTGCGGCGAGGACGTTGAAGTGGGGCATGATGCTGAGTCAGGGGCGACAGCCGACAACCGGTTCCAGGAGTTCGGGAGCAATGGTGCGGCCGTCGATGCCGTGAATCCATACGTTGGAGGCGCTCTCCACATCGGGCGTCTCCAGCCAGAAAGCCCAGCGATGTGCAGGATCGCGGGCCAGGCTGACATCGATATTGTTGAACTCGTAGGTGGTGTAGGCAAAGGCGCCCGTGTCCACCCGGCGCGGCTCCCCCACCGCCAGACGCCTTCCCACCTGATTGTCCAGCGCGCCGATCAGCCAGACCCGCGGGGGCAGGTGTTCGGGCGCCAGCGCCAGCAAGGTATCCCGTGCAACCAGGATGGCGCTGATATTGACGAGATTGGCCTGGTCGGGTGGAACAAAGCGGCCCTGCTCATCGTGCGGCCACACTACCCGGATCAGGGCATCGATGGCTTCCGGCGCTTCGGTGGTGAGGCCGGCAGGCTCGGGCGGTTCGGGCAGCAGGGTGCGGGCATCGGCCGCGTGGATCCACAGGCTGCTGTGGCTGGTCGCCAGTCCCGCGGGGACCTTTGCCAGGAAGACCAGTTTGTGGTTGGGGTCATTGGCCCAGGTGACGTCCACATCGTTGAATTCCCAGAAAGGAAAGGAGTGCCCTTCGACCGTACGTTGTTGCGCCAGACCCAGGCGCCGCAAAGGCCCGGCATCCTCTGCCACCCACAGCTCTACCGGTGGCATCCAGGCGCACGGAGGCGGCTCCATGCTGCGACCCGCGTAGACTCGCAGGCCCAGGTTGGCCAGCCGCGCTTCGGTCACCGGTGCAAAGTCGTGGGGCCAGAGTATCTCGATTCGCACATCCACATCGGCCGGTGGGATCTGGTCGGTCGCCGAAGCCTGCAGGCGTAGGACGCCCAGACCCTCGGTACCGGACACGAGGCCGCTCTTGCTGCGGGCAAAGGCGGTAACGAGATTGTCGCCCAGGTCCTCGGCGGCATCGCGCCAGCTCCGGCCGCCGTCTGCGCTGTGATATACCCCGCCACCATCGCGGCCCGCCCACCATTGCTCAGGCTCGACCGGATCGATGTACACCGCCAGGAGGTTGGGTCCTGCCGGTACTTCGGGGCTGGAGCCCCGCCAGTGCACACCCGCGGGGATGCCTGCATCGCTGCGCGACCACGTGCGCCCCCCATCTCGCGAAACATACAGGCCCCCCCAATACAGGCTAAGGGCCAGCACATCGGCCTGCAGGGGATGGGCAACGAGTTGGTTGATGTTCCCGGCCGGCGGTATGCCAAGCGGTTCCCAGGTTGCCCCCTCGTCGTGGGAGCGCCATACCCGCCGCTCGCCCCGTGTCTGTTCGGCGATGGCCACCACCCGTTCGGCGGCATCGACGGCGACGGCCTGCGCTGCGCCCGTGAGCGCGGTGGGCTGCCAGGTCTCGCCACCGTCGGTCGAACGCAGGATGCCGTCGAATCCGGCCGCGTACAGGCTGTCACTCCTGGCACCCGCGGCCAGATCGCTCACATTGAAGGCCAGCGGCATGAATTGCCAGCTACGACCGGCGTTGGTCGTGCGGGCAATGCCGTTGGCAGCCAGGGCATAGGCCAGGTCGGGTTGGGCAGGGTGGCTCACCAGGCGTTGCAGGAAGAGCCCGCCCAGACCCAGCATGGCGGGTGACCACGTCTCTCCCCCGTCGGTGCTGCGCCACAGGGGGGGCGCGCCGTGCTCCAGCGGTTCCACACCGTCGTTGAGCGCCAAGAGCACGTCGCTCGCCGGAGAGAGGGCCACGAGCGAGCGCAGGCGGGCTGTGGGTGGCAGCCCTGCACGCAGCGCACGCCAGCCGGATCCCGCGGTGGTCGTACGGAAAAGTCCGGCCGCCGTGTTCGCGAACCATACATCCCGCTGCCTGGGATGCAACACCACATCTTCCACAGATACACCGCCGAGTACACTCCCCGCCAGGTGCCACTCGACTCCGGCATCGTCGGAAACCCAGAGTCCGGCATCGGTGGCCAGCAGCAGTCGCCGTCTATTGAAGGGATCCAGGCGCAGGCGCAGCGGGTGGAAGGTGTAGTCCGCGCGCGTGCCGTCGGAGATGAACCGCGCGGGCAATCTCTCCCAGCTGAGACCGCCGTCCGAGGAGCGATAGACATCCATCGCGAAGCGACCGCCGCCCTGGTGGCTGCGCTGCACCAGGTACAGGCGGCCCCGCTGGGTAGGATCGGCAACCATGACGGAGGCACCGGCAGCGGCTGTGGCTCGGGGCAGCGGCACGGGCGAACGTCGCCAACTGAAGCCGGCATCCTCGCTGACGAAGATCGTGCCCATGCCTACGGCGTATAGCCTGTTGGCCTCAAAAGGGTCCGCCAGCAGATCGAGCATGGTCGTGGCCGGCTCACCCGTATAGCTCTGCAGGATGCGATGAAACCAGTTATTGCCGTTGTCGTCGCTGGTGTACAGGTGGCTGCTGGGATAGCGCGTGTTGTCCACCGTGAGCATGTGCAGCCGCTGGCGTCTATCCTGCACGAAGGCCACCACACGCTCATCGCCCATGTCCCTGACGAGCACCGGGCGCCAGGTGCGGCCGCCGTTATTACTGCGCCACAGTCCCTGTGCTGCGGTCCCTACCCAGAGAGTACTCTGACCGTTGTAAGCGAGGGCGGTTAATACAGTAGGCTGCACATGAGCAAGGTCGCTGCTGGCAGGCTGCCAGGTCTCGCCTCCGTCGCTGCTGATGTAAGGCGCCCAGGTACGCTTCAGCGCGCCCTGCACGGTGCGCGTACGATCGTTGTTGCGTTCGACGGCTTGAGCCAGGAAAAGGATGAGGAAGTCGGGAGAAATGGGGTCCAGGGCCAGATGGCTGACAAAGGCAGTGGGCGCGCCGGCGGCCTGCCAGGCCTGCGCGGGAGCCTGCGCCTGAGCCGCGGGCACAAGTGCGACGACGAGAAGGATCAGCGCGGCCAGTATCCCCGCACGGCTCAGGGTATGATCACGCGGACCGCGCATGGCTCGGGGTAGTTGCCGGTGATATCGACGACGACCAGGCGGATGATGTATTCACCCGGTGGCAGGATATTGCCCTGGTTGAAGGCGCCCAGCACACCGCCAACCACGGGGACCTCGCTGCCCGCGAACCAGTTCCAGTGGTCGGGCTGATCGGGCGTTGTCCATTCCAGCTTGTAGAACTGGAAGCGCTCGATGCTGGCCGTTCCTGTAACCTGGGTTTCGCCGTTGATGACCTGACCATTACCGGGACTGGCGATGGCCGCGCCGGGGTTGGGGCACAGCGGTGGTTGCACCTGCGGCGTGGGCGTAACATCGACGAAGTCGGGCGGAGGACGCCGCGTGGGCAGAGGGCGGGGTGTGGGGG
>RFJM01000200.1 GCA_003694905.1 Caldilineae bacterium | reverse complement strand
GGGAGAAGGGGAGAAAGGGAGAGGGGAAGTGAGCACACATCTCCCCACGCTTGCAGCTTTGCCCTCAGGTATAGAGGACGTAGCGCCTAAGCTGCTGGACCTGATCGCTCTGGATGACGGAGCTTTTCGCGAGCGGTTTCGCCGCAGCCCTATCTGGCGGGCCAGGCGGCGCGGCCTGCTGCGGAACGTGGCCGTGGCGCTGGGAAACTGGGGCGACCCGGTGGCCGTGCCGGCGCTGGAGCGAGCGCTTCACGATCCAGAGCCCCTCATTCGGGGCCACGCCGCGTGGGCCTTGGGTCAAATCGGCACGCCGCGCGCCCATCGCGCGTTGGAGCATACCCGGCACCTGGAGGATGACGACTACGTCCGCCATGAAATCGAACGAGCGCTTTCGCATTCTCCTGCTGCAGGAGATTGAGCCTTGCCATTTCATGGTCAAGGTGGTATCATGGAGCAGGCCCTTGCCTGGCCAGATAGGCTTCATGGGCCTGGAGGTAAAAATGGAACACAGACAAAAGCGGATCGGGGAGATTCTCATCGCGGTCGGGGTATTGGCGTGGGCACCGTATTTTCTCATGAAATTGGCTGGCGCCGAGGCGGAGATGGAGCCGTTCCTGGTTGTCCATCTCTCAGGTGTCATCCCTGGCTTCATTCTGCGCCGGTATGATTGGATTCGCCGGCTTCTCAGACGCCCCAGAAAGACGTAGGGGCGAACCCTTGCGGTCGCCCTGCCGGGCAGGCGCAAGGCCAGCCCCTACCGCAGGGCATTGACAGGACTTACGCGGTGCCGGCGAAGTTGACCGCAGAGACCGCAAAGCTCGCAGAGAAAAACGTGAAAACTCTGTGTTCTCCGCGTGCTCAGCGGCACACTTGCTCCCCGCAACCCTGACCGCGTAACGCCTGTTATGAAGATACGACAATGGGGAGGCAAACTTTGAAAGCTATCGGTTTCTACGAGCACGGTGACATCGACAAGCTGCAGTTTCTCGAACTTCCCCGGCCTGAGCCGGCGCGGGGGGAAGTTCTGATCAATGTCAAGGCCGTGGCATTGAACCACCTGGACCTGTGGGTGCTGGGAGGGTTGCCGGCCCTCAAGCTGGAGATGCCCCACATCGGTGGGTCGGACATTGCCGGCCTCATCGCCGGCCTGGGCGATGGCGTGGTCGGCCTCCAGGTCGGGCAGCGGGTCGTGGTCAACCCCACGCTGAGCTGCGGGAACTGCGCGTGGTGCCGGCGGGGTGAGGACAGCCTGTGCGACGAGTTCGGCGTCATCGGTGAGCATTGCCGTGGCGGTGCCGCCGAGTACGTGGTCGTGCCGGCGCGCAACGTCATGCCCATGCCGGACGACTTCTCCTTCATCGAGGCAGCGGCCGTCCCCCTCGTCTTCCTGACCGCGTGGCGCGCCCTCATCACGCGCGGTCAGCTTCGCCCTGGTGAGAGCGTGTTGATCCTGGGAGCCAGCGGCGGTGTCGCCAGCGCTGCCATCCAGATCGCCAGGCTGGCCGGCGCAACCGTCTACGCTGTCACCTCCAGCCCTGACAAGATGGAGAAGGCTCGGGCCTTAGGTGCTGACTGGGTCGTGGATCGCACGCAGGAGAACTGGAGTTCAGCGGTTTACAACGCCACGAACAGGCAGGGCGTTGACCTGGTGCTGGAAAACGTGGGGGCGGCGACCTGGTTCGACAGCCTGCGCTCGGCCAGGAAGGGTGGACGGATCGTCACCTACGGCGCGACATCCGGCCCCCGGCCACAAACTGACATCCGCTACATCTTCTGGAAGCAACTCACGATCCTGGGCACGACCATGTCCACCCGGTCGGAGTTCGATGACGTGATGAACCTGGTGTGGCAGGGGAAGCTGAAGCCGGTGGTGGATAGCGTGTTCCCGATGGAAGAGGCGCACGCAGCCTACCGGCGGCTCCAGGCCGGCGAGCAGTTTGGCAAAGTGGTCATCGAGATCGGATAGGGCAGGCCCATGAAAGCAGACCTGGATCGGCTGATGGCCGAGCGAAACATCGACGCCGCCGTGGTCATGGGGCCGCTGGCCGGCAATCCCACCCTGTACTACATGGTGAATGGCGCAAAGATCAGTAGCGGCACCGTCGTCAAGAAACGGGATGAGCCGGCGGTGCTGATCCACAGCTCCATCGAGCGTGACGAAGCTGCCAGGAGCGGCCTGGAAACTATCGACATCAGACGTTACAACTACCTGGAGTTGCTACACAAAACGGGTGGGAATCAGTTGACTGCCATGGTGCATCTGCTGGCACGCGTGTTTCAGGATCGCAAGATATCGGGCCGCGTGGCGTTTTACGGCACCGAAGATCGGGGCGCTGCATACGCCCTGCTGCGTGCCATCGACAGGCACATGGCGGGGATTAAGGTGGTTGGCGAATTCGGCAGCAACCTGTTTATGGCGGCCCGAGCAACCAAGGAGCCGGCCGAGGCGGAACGGATTCGTCAGGCAGGTCGCAAAACTGTCGCCACGGTGGATGCCACGATCGATTTCTTGCGCTCCCACCCGGTGCGCGACGAGGTGTTGATGAAGGATGACGGCACGGCGCTCACAGTCGGAGATGTGAAACGCTTCGTGCGGCGCACGCTCTTCGAACACGAGCTGGAGGAAGAGGTAGACACCATCTTCGCCATCGGGCGCGACGCCGGCATCCCTCACTCCCATGGC
>RFJM01000023.1 GCA_003694905.1 Caldilineae bacterium | reverse complement strand
GAGAGGGTGGAGGTATGAGCATCAAGCTGCAGGTCCTTGTGGTGGACGATTCTGCCCTGATGCGCCGTCTGATCGGTGAATTGCTGGAGTCCGATCCCGGCATCGAGGTGGTAGGCACGGCACGAGACGGAATGGAGGCGGTGGAGAAGGTCCTGGAGTTGCGCCCGGACGTAGTGACCATGGACGTGGAGATGCCGCGCATGAACGGCCTGGATGCGCTGAGCCAGATCATGCAACGCTTTCCGGTGCCCGTTGTCATGCTCACCGGCCTGACCGAAGCAGAAGTGGCCCTAGAGGCGATGGAGCGGGGCGCGGTCGATTTTGTGCTCAAGCCCTCCGGTACTATCTCCATGGACCTGCACGAGATTCGCGATGAGTTGGTGCACAAGGTCAAGCTGGCACGATTGGCGAATCTGCGCAAGTTGAGCAGCCCCGTATTGCCGGCGCCGTCTGTCCCTTCCTACGGAAGGCGACGGGTCAGGAGCAAGCATCCTGCCGTGGTTATCGGGGCCTCGACAGGGGGGCCTCGGGCTGTGGAAAGCGTGCTGGCCGCGTTGCCCGGCGATCTGCCGGCACCTGTACTTATCGTTCAGCACATGCCGCCGGGCTTTACCCGTTCCTTCGCGCAGCGGCTGGACCAGCGTAGTGCGCTGGCAGTCAAGGAGGCAGAGGGAGGAGAGGCCCTGGAACCGGGCAACGCCTTCGTGGCGCCGGGGGATTTCCACCTGCGGGTGCAGGCCGCCGGGTCTGCCGGACGGGTGAAGCTGGAGCAATCCCCCCCTGTGAACGGCGTCCGGCCTGCAGTGGATGTGACCATGAAGGATGTGGCAGAGGTCTACGGAAGGGGCGCTGTGGGAGTGGTACTGACGGGGATGGGAGCCGATGGTGCCCAGGGTGCACAACACATTCGTGCCGCGGGCGGTATCGTGATCGCCCAGGATCAGGAGAGCTGTGTGGTCTTCGGCATGCCCCGCGCCGTGATCAGAGCAGGTGCAGCCGATCGCGTCCTTCCCCTCGAAGACATCCCGGCGGCCATTGTCCAGGCCCTGGCCAAGAACCGAGAGGTGCAACCATGATCGATCTGTCGGAATTCAAGGATCTGTTTGCCAGCGAGGCGGAAGAGTATCTGGAAATCATGAATACGGGGCTGCTGCGCTTGGAAGACAGCCCCCAGGATCACGAGGCTCTGAAAGAAGTCTTCCGTGCCGCGCATTCGTTGAAAGGCGTCGCTGCCACCATGGGATACCAGGAGCTCGCTCATGCGGCCCATACGCTTGAGGATCTGTTAGACGAACTTCGGGCAGGCAAAATGATCTTGAGTCCCGCGCTGGCCGACGTCCTCTTCTCCGGCGTCGACACGCTCAAGAGCATACTGGCCGACGTGTTGGCGGACCGTCCGGTCAGTCTTGATGTGGAAGCATGGGTGCGGGACTTCGGGCAACAGGCCGAACGAGCCGGCAGCGCCACACTTGTGCAGACTGGGAAGGGACCAGGCCCGGTTTCGACCCCAGACGCGTCTGCGCCGGCGCCCTCGCCTGCCCCTAGCGGAGTGCCGACGCCCCCAACTGCAGGCGGCCCTCAGGCATCTCTACCGCAAACCATTCGCATTCGTACGCGCCATCTGGATGCCTTGTTGAATCTGGTGGCCGAACTGGTCATCAACCGGAGCCGGCTGTGGCGTATCGAGGAGCGTCATCACCTGCCGGATCTGCGGGAAGCGCTCGAACGGCACGACCGTTTGCTGGGGGAGCTGCGCGATACGGTGTTGGAAACCCGCATGGTACCCGTGGGGCAGGTGTTCAATCGCTTTCCCCGCATGGTGCGCGATCTGTTGAGAGAGCGAGGCAAGGAAGCCGAATTCGTCGTGGAGGGCAGGGAGATCGAGTTGGATCGTACGATCTTGGAGCGCATCTCCGACCCCGTTCTCCATCTCTTGCGTAACGCCGTCGACCACGGTATGGAGTCTCCGGATGAGCGAGAGCGATTGGGCAAGCCGCGTCGAGGCACGATCCGGCTTTGTGCCCGTCGTGAGCGCGAATCTGTGATCATTGAGGTGAGCGATGATGGCAAAGGATTGGCACGTGAAGCAATTGTCGAGACGGCGATCCAGCGCGGGCTGGTCACGGAGGGCGAGGCGGAATCTATGTCGGACCAGCAGGCGCTGCTGCTCATCTGTCGTCCGGGCTTTTCCACCGCCTCGCGGGTCACCGAAGTATCGGGCCGGGGTGTGGGTATGGACGTGGTACGCAGAGAGGTTGAAGCACTCCACGGCAATCTTTCCATCACCACGGTACCGGGCCAGGGAACGACTTTCCGCTTGCGAGTGCCGTTGACCCTGGCCATTGTCCAGGCACTTCTGGTGGGTGTGAAGGGCGAGACCTACGCGATCCCCTTGAGTCAGGTGGAGCGTACACTGGAGGTTTTCCCTCAGCAGACGTCCCAGGTGCAACGTTGGGAAATCACCACCGATGAAGCGGGGGAACCGCTGCTTCTGGTAGAGATGGCCGGGCTGCTGGAGACCCCCGTTCATAACGGCTCCCCTGCCGACGCGTCCCGTTATGCCGTGGTGGTCGGCCAGGGTCGTGAGCGTGTGGGGCTGGTGGTGGACCGGTTGCTGGGCCGGGAGGAGATCGTCATTCGTCCTCTGCCCCCCTCTCTGGCGGATCTGCCGGGCCTTGCCGGTGCCTCTATCCTGGGCGACGGACAGGTCATCCTGATCCTGGATGCGTTGGGCCTTTGCGCGTTGTCGCAGCAGGACAAGCAAGTCGCGTAGACATTCCTCCGGGGAATGGTGGCGAGCAGGCCTGTTTCGCGGGGGGAATTCGGTGCAAGGGGCCAGCACGCCTTGTCGCGGGGCAAGTCTCTGGCTTTCCATCCGGGCCGCAGCCGGCCTTGTGGGGCGCGGGCTGGCAACAGGCCGGTTCCTGCGCCCGCGGTTGGTTCCCTGATTCGCACGTCCCGGACCGAACAACGCGTCGGCCCGTTCTAACAACAGCTATCTCACTGCAGCAGTGACGGTGGCGTCGTTCATGGCAGGGTGGGGCGAGGGGTGGCCGGCGGCACAGTCGTAATACCCCCATTTTCTCGCCCGCTGCTTCGTCAGAAGCATTGACTATTCTACGTATTAGTGCTATTATTTGGTCACATCCTGTCTTCTCTTTGTGCTTCTTCGACGGGCCATATTCGTTCTCACACCGCCTCCATGACCATCTCCTTTTTGATGACATACTCCCTTTCCGGGTCATGGATGCGGTGTG
>RFJM01000199.1 GCA_003694905.1 Caldilineae bacterium | reverse complement strand
TCGGGCAACGACAGGCGCAGGAAACCGGCTACCCTGTCGTCGGGTGTAACATAACGGACATCAATCGCGAATACTTTATCAGCTATGTTACACCCGACGACAGGGTAGCCGGTTTCCTGCGCCTGTCGTTGCCCGACTCGCCCGAGGTCGTACCCATCGCGGAGATCAGGCATGCGGCAATGATCCGCGAGGTGCACGTTTACGGCCCGGCACTGGATATCGGGCGGGACAGCAGGGGCGAAGCTCAGCATACGGGTTTGGGTACCCGCCTGGTTGCCGAAGCCAAGCGTATCGCCTACGCCGAGGGCTTCCGGGAACTGGCCGTCATTGCGGCCATCGGTACGCGGGATTACTACCGCCGGCTGGGTTTCGAGCTGGGCGAGCTGTATATGACCACCCCCCTCTCCGCTGGGGATTGACGCCCGCGAGCCACCGTGCTCGGTGGACGGTTTGCTCTTACCGGGCCGTATCTTTCGGTGGCAAAGGCTATACCTCGCCTATGTGCTTCCTCTGCAATCTCAGCCTCCTCTGCCGGTGAACTGGCTTTTTCAGGAACGTTATCGAGTTCGATTTCGGGAGCGCAGGCCGCGTTGATCTGGGTCACCTTTTCACCGGTACCACCGTATTTTTTCCATCCTCCCTGACATGTCCAACACTATCATCGGCGAAGCGGTTCGGCGGCGTCTGATGGCCGCCCTCTTTCTCGCCCAAAGCATGTTTTCGGCTGCGCAGATCGCGGCTTTCACCCTGATGCCCATCATCGCCGCGGAGTTGAGCGGCACGGATACAGCGGCCGGGGTGCCGTCCACCCTCCAGCAGTTCGGTCGCGGGGTTGCCGCCTATCCCGTGGGCTGGGTCATGGGACGACTGGGGCGGCGGTTGGGGCTGTCGTTGGGGTATCTTGTGGCATTTGCAGGCTCTGTGCTCAGCGTAGCAGCCATTGTCCGCGGCTCCTTCTTTTGGTTTACGGCTGCCTCCCTGCTTCTGGGCATGGGCCGCGGGGTTGCCGACCAATCGCGTTACGCGGCGGCGGATGTCTACGAACCGACACGAAGGGCGCGGGCCATCAGTCTGGTCGTCCTTGCCGGTACGGTAGGAGCCGTCGTCGGCCCGGCGCTGGTGACGCCCTCCACCCGACTGGCGGAGCAGCTCGACCAGAACGCGATGATCGGCCCCTTTCTGATCAGCGCTCTGTTGAGTTTCGTGGCCCTGATACTCATCTTCAGCTTCCTGCGGCCGGATCCGTTGCAGATCGCCGAACGGGAAGAAACGGGCCTGGAGGAAGCAGCAACGCAGGCCGTATCCTTGCGCGGTATATTCGCACGGCGATCCGTGCAACTGGCCGTCGCTGCTCTCGTGATCGGCCAATTGGTGATGACCTTCGTCATGGTGATCACGCCGTTGCACATGAGCCATAGCGGCCATGGCGCCGGCGCCATCTCGCTGGTGGTTATGGCACACACGCTGGGGATGTTCGGCCTCTCGTGGGGCACGGGGTGGCTGGTAGACCGCCTGGGTCCGCTGGTCATGCTCATCATCGGGGGGCTGGTGCTGGCTCTGTCGGCAGCGCTGACGCCGCTGTCCACCGCGGTGCCCTTGCTGGCGCTGGCGCTCTTTCTGCTGGGCCTGGGCTGGAATTTCTGCTTCATAGCGGGCTCGCAGATGTTGTCATTGGGCATCGCTCCCCACGAACGCGGCAAGGTACAGGGTGCCAGCGATACGCTGGTGTCGGCCGCCTCGGCAGTGGGTAGCCTGAGTGTGGGCGTGGTTTTCGCACAGGGCGGTATCGTGGCCGTCGCCGCCATCGGCTTGGCCCTGTCCCTGGTGTATGTCGCCGCGTCGGCCTGGGGCTCGCGGCACGAACGCAGACAGATGGTTGTGCGCTAGCAAGGGTTCCTCCGGAGCTTGCGGGAAGCCTTCGATGACGTTGGCCTTGCATGCGTGTCTCTCAACCCGCGGGTTGGGCAGAAGCGCCGGCGCGCGGCCGCGGCCCTGCCTTTCCCGCACCAGGCGGCGGGCCCTTGTCCTCCTTTGACACCATCATGTCGAGTATGCTAAGATGAGCCCGGATGACGCGCTGCGTCATCTCGACAAATCCCCAGACAAAGGCTTTCCCGGCATGGAACAGCCAGGAGGTTCAAATGGCAGAATCCCAAAAGACTGAGCAAGAAGTTGCCACCACATCGACACCGGACAACGGGCGCAACCCCTTTCTGAAAGCCGCGCGCAGTGTGCTGCTGGCCGCCATCGGCGCCGCCGCTTTGGGTAAAGAAGAGATCGAAGCTATCGTCAATCGGCTGGTGGAAAGAGGCGAAATCGCGGAGAAAGATGGTCGCGAGCTTATCAACGAATTGGTCGAACGCAGGAAGAAAGACGTAAGCAGGCTCGGCGATAGACTGGAGGACTCCACGGGCATGTTGGAGCAGCGGGTCGAAGCCGTCCTGGAACGAATGAATGTCCCCACCAAGAAGGATGTGGAGAACCTGAGCCGAAAGATCAGCGCTCTGTCCAAGAAAGTCGATGAGCTGACCAAGAAGATGGAGTCCTGACACCCACGTGCTCTCCGGCCTCCTCATCACCCCGGCCCTTGGGTCGGGGTGATTTTGTTGCTTTGAGTGACCACGACCGGTTTGCCGATGTCAGGGATGCATCCACGATCCACACGCGGCTGGGATTCTGGCCCGCCTATGCTATAATGCACATCCATTCCTGTGCCTTACCGGCCGCGACTGTGGCCGCCCCTTCATGCCTGCTCGAAGTTCAACTCTGTCGGCTCAACTGTCGGTCTGGACAGGATCACTTTTCCCCTACGACAACGATCTGCACTTCCATCTTACAGGTTAGATTGAATGGACACGACTCAACTCGCGCAAATGGTCACCTGGCTCGACGAGCAACATCGGCGTGACCGCAACGAGATCACCAAACTCCAGCAACGCATCGAAGCACAGAACAACGAAATCCAGGAACAAGCCCGTCGGATCAAAGAGCTGGAGGGGCGCCTGGCCTCCACCCAATCCCAATACAATCGCATCAACCAGCTCGAGGAAGCTATTGCCAACCTGCGACAGGAACTCGTTCTCAAGATCGATGCCCAGGCCGAAGAAACGGCCCGGATCCAGCGGGAGAGCGAGGGGGCTCGGATGACCGACCGCGAAACCCTGACCCGCAATCTGCTGGAACTGCGGCGCGAGATCGCGCGCATACGCCCGCTGGAAGAGGAGATGGCCGTCCGCAAGGCGGAGGACGCCCGTTTGAGCGAAGTCGTCATCAGCCTGCGCCAGGAGATCGCCGCGCTGAACAAGGACATCGACGACCGCACCCGCAGCCTGCCCTACCTGGTGGAGCAACGCAACAACGACAACAAGCGCATTAGCCAGCTCCAGCAGGAAAATGTGGAACTCTTCAAACGGGTGGAAGAAGCTGCCAGTAAGATTCCGCTGTTGGAACAAAAGCAGCTGCGTATCGAAGGGCTGGCCAACGCACTCCCCGGCATGGTTACCGAGATGCGCGAAAACCAGGAGCAATTCATCGAAGCGCTGAAATTGGCCGACGCAGATCGCCAGCGCCAGATGCGCGAGTGGCAAGAGGAATTCGCCGAACAGCAGGTGGTAATTCAGCAGATGCGTGAACGTCTGCAGGAATTCAGCGCGACTAACGAGGAAACCAAGCGTGTGCTGGCAGGCATCCAGCAGCTCCAGGAACGCCTGGAACGGGATCAGCGCCAGGTGGCGGAACTGCAACGTCTGGCCGAAGACCGCCAGAAAAGGGAACTGGAGAACTTCGTCGAAGACAACGAGAAGCGCTGGAAGAAACAACTCCTGCAATGGAACTTCCAGTGGGAACAACAGGCCAAGATCAACCTCTCACACAAGGACCAGTTCGCCGCCCTGGAGGCCAGGCTGGCAGCACAGCGCGAGTTGATAGACCTTGTGTGGCACACCGTAGAAGCGCTCAGCGATGCCCAACTGGCTGCCGGTCAAAACTGGCTGCAACAATTGCAGCAGTATGCCGAACAACGCGAACAGGTCCTGAAGAAAACGGATGAACAACAGCAGCTCGCGTGATATCGAGCCACGCGGCCGTTCGTGTCTCCTGCTGCATATGGTATGAAGGTCATCGCTACTGCCGGGCATGTGGATCACGGCAAGTCGGCTCTCGTCAACGCGCTTTCTGGCATCGACCCGGACCGGCTACGGGAAGAGAAACTGCGGGGTATGACTATCGATCTGGGCTTTGCCTGGATGGAGCTGCCGGGTGGTGAAACCGTTGGCATCGTCGATGTGCCTGGCCATATCGATTTCATCAAGAACATGTTGGCCGGAGTGGGGGGTGTGGATGCCGCGCTCTTCGTTGTGGCGGCGGATGAAGGCGTCATGCCGCAGACCGAAGAACACCTGGCCATCCTCGATCTCCTCGAGGTGCCGCGGGGCGTGGTGGCGCTGACCAAGATCGACCTCATCGACGAAGAAGGCTGGTTGGAACTGGTTCAGGAGGAGGTGCGCGAAGCCCTGGCAGCCACCCATCTGGCAGATGCACCCATCATTCCCGTTTCTGCCCAGACAGGCGAGGGCTTACAGCAGTTGGTCGAGTCGTTGGCCGCCGTCCTGGCCCAGGCGCCACCCCGGCCCGACCTGGGACGGCCGCGGCTGAATATCGACCGTGCCTTCACCGTGGCTGGTTTCGGCACCGTCGTCACGGGCACGCTGATCGACGGGCGCCTGCAGGTGGGTGATGAGGTCGAGATCCTGCCGGCAGGCCTGCGCAGCCGCATCCGCGGCCTGCAAAGCCACAAGACCCGCATCGAGACCGCCCTGCCGGGCTCGCGCGTGGCGGCCAACCTTACCGGCCTGCATCCCGACCAGATCGAGCGCGGTCAGGTGCTGACCCTTCCCGGTCTTTTGCGCGGTTCCAGGCGGCTTGATGTACGCCTGCGCGCCCTGCCAGACGCCCCCACTCCCCTACGCCACAACATGGAGATCACCTTTCATGCCTATGCGGCCGAGGTCTACGCCCGCCTGCGCCTGCTGGAAGGGGACGAACTCGCGCCCGGCGGGGAAACCTGGGCCCAGATCGAACTCAGGGAGCCGGTGGCGCTGGTGCGTGGTGATCATTTCATCGTGCGCCGGCCGTCGCCCAGCAACACCCTGGGCGGCGGTGTCATCGTCGACCCCACACCTCGGCGGCGCCATCGCCGGCGCCGGCCCGAGATCTTTGCCCGGCTGCAGACCCTGCTCGAAGGCGATCCGGCCGACCTGGTCGAGGCCGTCATCGACGAACATGGGCCCCTCAGTCCGGCCCAGGTGCTGGAACGCGTGGATCTCTCCCGCGCCGCCGCCTCCGAGGCCCTGGCACGTCTCATGAGCGAGGGCCGGGTAGAGCCCCTAGATCCCCAGGCACCACAAGGCCCTTTGCTGACCAGGCGCGGCTGGATCAAGTTCCGTCAAAGTCTGCACGACCTTCTCGCCGCCTTCCACAAGGAGCAACCTTTGCGGTTGGGCATGCCCCGCGAAGAGGTGAAAAGCCGGTTGCAACCCCGCGGGGGCTGGTCGACACGCCTGTTCAATGCCCTGATCGCCCGCGCCGTGAGCGAACAGGTCGTGATCGAGGTCGGCGCGCTCCTGGCTCTCCCCGACTTCGAGGTCCGATTCCAGCCCGAACAGCAGGCCGCCGTCGAGCGCCTGCTCCGGCAATTCCGGGCCCAGCCCTACACTCCGCCCAGTGTGAAGGAATGCCTGGAAGTGGTGGACGAAGATGTCTTCAACGCCCTGCTCGAGCAACAAGTCCTGGTGCGGGTGGCCGCGGACGTGGTCTTTGGCAAAGAGGTGTACGACGAGATGGTGGCACGGATCCGCGAGACCATCCGCGAGCGGGGTCAGATCAGCGTGGCCGAGTGCCGCGATATGTTCGGTACCAGTCGCAAGTATGCGCTGGGTCTGCTTGAACACCTGGACCAGATCCGGGTAACCCGGCGCGAGGGAGACGTGCGCGTGCTGCGCTGAACCTCGCAGCCGGTATCCCCCCTTACAGGCAATGCAGCGCATGGCATCCTATGATAGAGCCATGCGCCTTCTTTTTTGTTTTGCCCTTCTTGGGGGACTGCTGGCCGCGTGTGTGTCTGCGGCGACCGTGCCGCCATCCACACCTTCACCCCCACCCTTCTCCTCCTCCGATCCACTCCCCACACCACGGCCTCGCCGCCTGCAGGCGGGCGAACTGGAGCTGGCTGCGGACATCGATGCCATCCCTGCCATTTTCGCCTCGCCCGACCTTTTTGTGGATGCCCGCGCCGGCTCGGAGGAATGGCCGGACGAAGAACCCGTGATCGGGGTCGAGCTCGGCACCGAAGCCAGAGCCTATCCCATCCGCCTGCTCAGCCTGCACGAAATAGTCAACGACACCATCGGTGGCGAGCCCGTGGCCGTGACCTGGTGCCCGCTGTGCTATTCCGCGCTGGTCTTCGGGCGTACCGTCGCGGGTCGGGAGCTCACCTTCGGCGTTTCGGGCTACCTGTACCGCAACAACCTGGTCATGTACGACCACCAGACCAACACCCTCTGGAGCCAGGTGCTGGCACAGGGGCTAAAGGGTGCCCGGCGGGGCGATAGGCTGCGGGTCTACCCATCGCTCATCACCGGCTGGGGAGCATGGAAACGCACACATCCCCACACCCGCATCCTCTCGGCCGAGCGCATGGGCCGCCGCGCCGACGAGATCATCGACCCCTATGCAGGCTACTACACTGCCGGCTCCGCCGGATTGCTCGGCTCCGATCGGCAAGATACGCGGCTGGCCGCCAAGGCCCTGGTGGTGGGCGTCCGTGCCGGCGACAAGGCTCGTGCCTACCTGGTGGACTCGGTGCGGGAGGCGGGCATCCTGCAGGACCGGATTGGGGCGCTTTCGCTCATTTTGGTGTATGATAGGAAACTGCAAACCGTCCTGACCTATCGGAGTAACATCGGCCAACGGCGACTCACATTCGTTGCCCCGGCCGGCGAAGACACCATGCGCGACATTGAGACAGGTTCGCTGTGGGACATCCGCAGCGGGCGGGCCTTGCAGGGCCCTTTGGCCGGCCAGACCCTCCACCGCCTCGCTGCTCCCCTGGTCTTTTGGTTTGCCTGGTCCGATCTCTATCCACATACCGAGTTATTCGCTCCACCGGAATGAGAATCATGAAGAAGTATCTGCTCCTCTCTCTCCTCCTGATGCTTCTCCTGGCAGCCTGCCAGAACGCCCCCACCCCCGTCGGCACCTCCGAGC
>RFJM01000198.1 GCA_003694905.1 Caldilineae bacterium | reverse complement strand
CCCATCTTGCCCATCATGCTGGGAGAAGCCGGCCTGGCCAAGGAGTTCAGCCGCCGCCTGTTTGAAAACAACGTCTTCGCCATGGGTATCGGCTTTCCCACCGTGCCCCGTGGTGAGGCCCGTATTCGCGTTATGAACACCGCCGCCCACACCCGAGACGACCTCGACTTCGGCCTGGAAGCTTTTGCCAAAGTCGGTCGCGAATTGGGTGTCATTCCCTGAACGTGTTACCATGGACGAAGAATCTCTATCTGTCGAACCACTCATACTGCGGAGAGCACTGATGAACCGACCTCCTGACCGCAATCTGGCCCTCGAACTCGTGCGGGTGACCGAGGCGGCCGCCATGGCCGCCGGCCGCTGGGTGGGCCGCGGAGAAAAGGAGAAAGCCGACCAGGCTGCCGTAGACGCCATGCGCCTTGTCCTCAACTCCGTTGACATGGACGGCGTCGTCGTCATCGGTGAGGGGGAAAAAGACGAGGCGCCCATGCTTTTCAACGGCGAGCGTCTGGGCACGGGCGTACCCCCTGCCGTAGACATTGCCGTTGACCCGATCGACGGCACGACCCTCACGGCCAAGGGAGGTGCGGGCGCGCTGGCCGTGGTTGCCGTCGCCGAGCGGGGGAGTATGTTCAACCCCTACCACGTCGTCTATATGGATAAGATCGCCGTCGGCCCACAGGCACGGTACATGATCGACATCAACTCCTCGGTGGAGATGAATATCCGCCGGGTGGCCCGTGCCCTCAACAAGGAGCCCAATGATGTCGCCGTGATGATCCTGGACCGCCCGCGTCACGAAAAACTCATTGCCGAAGTTCGGGCCACCGGTGCGCGCATCTTCCTCATCAGCGACGGTGATGTAGCCGGCGCCATCGCCACCTGCCTGCCCGATTCCGGTGTGGACATGCTGATGGGGGTGGGCGGCTCGCCCGAAGCCGTCATCGCCGCCGCCGCGCTCAAGTGTATGGGCGGGGAAATGCAGTGCAAGCTCTGGCCGCGCAACGAGGAAGAAAGACAGGCCGCGATTGCCGCGGGTCTCGACCTGGACAAGGTCCTGGAACTGGACGACCTGGTCAGCAGTGACGATGTCTTCTTCGCTGCGACCGGCGTTACCACGGGAGCCCTGCTCGACGGCGTGCGCTATTTCGGCGGCGGTGCCATCACCCACAGCATCGTCATGCGCTCCCGCTCGGGTACTGTTCGCAACATCCGCTCAACCCACCGCCTTGACAAATTGAGACAGTTCAGCGGTATCGACTACGGGCCGCCTCGCTTCTGATCCATTACCAGGGCGTATCCGCGAAGACGTGAAACGCAAGGCGGTCGCGGCGAGGGTCACTCTTTGACTCTCGGCACTCGCGGCCCGGCCGTTTCGCGTCTTTCTTCTTGTACCCGTTTGCTATCTATTCCCGTTCCTCTTGCAACCCTCGACTCACATCCCAGCCTCTATGACGCCCACAATACAGACACCCGACTGGGTCAAACACGCCATCTTCTATCAGATCTTTCCGGACCGTTTCGCCCGCAGCCCGCGCATCCAGCACCCTCCCGGCCTCAGTTTCAAACCCTGGGGCACGCCACCTCGCGAACAGGGCTTTCAGGGTGGCGACCTCTTGGGCATCGTCGACAAACTGGACTATCTTCAGGACTTGGGCATCAACGCCATCTACCTGAATCCCATCTTCGCGTCCGCTGCCAATCATCGCTATCACACCTACGATTACCTCCAGGTCGATCCCCTACTGGGCGGCAACGCGGCCCTGCGCGAACTCCTCGACCAGGCCCATGCTCGCGGCATGCGCATTATCCTCGACGGCGTCTTCAACCATGCCAGCCGCGGATTCTGGCCTTTCCACCACATCCTGGAGAACGGTTCGGACAGCCCCTACATCGACTGGTTCCACATCCACGGCTGGCCCCTGCGCCCCTATGCCAACGATGAGCACAACCCGCCCAACTACGCGGCCTGGTGGGGTCTCCCGGCTTTACCCAAACTGAATACCGATAACCCCGCCGTGCGCGAATATGTCATGAACGTGGCCCGGCACTGGATAGAGTTCGGCATCGACGGCTGGCGTCTCGATGTGCCGTCGGAGATCGACGACGATAGCTTCTGGCAGGAATTCAGACACGTGGTCAAGTCCGCCAATCCCGACGCCTACATCTGCGGCGAGATCTGGGGCCCGGCTCAGCGCTGGCTCCAGGGTGACCAGTTCGATGCCGTCATGAATTACCTCTTCGCCGGTGCGGTCCATAGCTTCTTCGCGGCCGACACACTCAACCTCGGCTGGAACCACAACGAAATGCGCCTGGGGCCTATCGACGCACCTACCTTCGCCGCTCGCATCCAGGAAACCCTTGGGCTCTACGACTGGGAAATCGACCTGGTTCAACTCAATCTTCTGGACAGCCACGATACACCGCGAGCCCTCTGGCTGATGGGTGACGACAAGAGCGCCCTGCGCCTGGCCCTTGTTTTTCAGATGACCATGCCCGGCGCGCCCTGTATCTACTACGGTGACGAGATCGGGCTTTCCGCCGGCGGCGACCCCGACTGCCGCGAGGCCTTCCCTTGGCACGATACCGGCCGCTGGGATCGCGACCTGCTGGAATGCTATCGACGTGCCACGGCCATGCGCCGTCAACATCCTGTACTCCGTACCGGAAGCTTCGAGACCCTGTATGCTCATGGGCAGGTGTACGCCTTCCGCCGGGCCGATGACACCCACCAGGCCGTTGTGGCCTTCAACACGGCCCGTGAAGCCCAGGCTCTCAGCCTCTCCCACGAAGCCCTGGCGGGATCCTTTGCCTGGCAACAGCTCTGGCCCCGGGAACCTCTGTCCATACATCATGAAGAATCCGGGCCGCTGCAGGTTACCCTGCCCCCTCGAACGGCGATGGTGTTGGTCGGGCGCCGATCGGGCCGGTGAACTTGCCGCCCTTTCCCGGCGGTCTATGCTGTCTAGTTCGGCATGGGAGCCGTTTGCGCGGGCTCGGTGAGCAGTGGCCGCAGGCAGCAGGAGGCGCAGTCCCCGGCCGCTCGAACTGCATGGCTCGCGCCTCCCGCCTGAGGCCGCCGGCATTGCACGAGCGCTGGCATCAGAGTACAATCCGGCGATAGGCCCGCCATCAGGAGCTCTGCTGCATGTCACAGATCCTTTCATCATTCAGGAAACGGCCCCAACGCTTTATCGGCTTGCTGTTCCTGGTGCTGCTCAGCCTCTATTTGCTGCTGGAGGCGTTCTTTTCGCTGCAGTGGCGGATGATGCACGATGCGCCTCTCATCCTGTACCCGGTCTTTCTGCTCGACCACTTCGGCCTGGTACCCTATCGTGATGTGTTTACCAACACTTTCCCCGGCACACTGTTGCTGGAGCTGGGGGTAGCGAGGCTGTTTGGCTATGGCGATGCCGCGTTTCGCGGGGTCGATCTGGCCTGGCTGGCGCTGCTCCTGGCATCGGCCTGGATCATCGTGCGTGGGTTCGGGCGCCGATCGGCTTGGGCGGCCGCGGCTCTGTTCGGTGTAGCGTACCTCAACGGCGGTCAGGTGCTGAGCTTTCAACGGGACTACATCGGCCTGCTGCCGGTGGCTGCGGGTGTGGCCACTGCCGTGAGCCGGCGGGGGCCTCTCTGGCTGCGGTCCTGGCTGATGGGCCTTTTCTTTGGCCTGGCAACCGCAGTCAAGCCTCACCTGGGGCTGGGCCTGCCGCTGGTGGGCCTGTTTCTCGTCTGGGATACGGTGGCAGAGGGGGAAGGGGGCAAGGCGGCGGGGACATTCCTGCGCGTTGTGGTCTTCGCTGCCTTGGGGCTGGCGCTGCCGCTCATCGGCGTCTTCGTATGGGTGTGGCGGTTGGGAGCATGGGAAGCCTATCGCGAGATGATCTCGGTCTATATCCCCCTTTACCTGGGCATGACGGGAGATCATGTGACAATTCGCGGAATGCGACGATGGCTGTATCTGGCCCGCAGCTACGGGCAACTAGGTGGGCACGGTCTCTGGCTGTTGCCGGCCGGGCTGGGCGTGTATCTGCTCTTGTTTAGGGCCGGCAGCCCGCCCCGGCTGCGCCGCCGCGTCCTGTTGCTCTTGGGCTTGACCGTGGCCTATAGTGTCTACGTGGTATTGGGCGGGAAGTTCTGGAACTACCACTGGGTCCCCTTTCTCTTTTTCGTGCTGCTTCTGGCGGCCGTGGTGCTGGCCGATGGCATCGACGAAAGCGGCACGTTCTGGCAGCGGCTGTTTCCGCTCCTGACTCTGGTTCTGGCCGCCGTGCTTTCGTTTCCGCCTACCGTCGACTTCGTGGCCCAGACCTTTGGCAGCCCTCCACGCCAGCCCAATGACGGCCGGGTCGATGAGATCGCGACCTATCTGCAGGAGCATCTCAAACCCGGCGACACCGTTCAACAGATCGATTGGACGGGGGGTGCTACCCAGGCCATGCTCATCGCAGGCGCGCGCATGGCCACCCCTTACATGGAGGATTACGTCTTCTACCACCATGTCTCGCACCCCTACATTCAGAAACAGCGCCGGCGTTTCATCGAAGCGCTGCAGCGGACACGGCCCCGCTTCATCATCTACGTGAGCGATACACCGCGCCCGCGCGGGTTCGATACTTCCACCGACTTCCCCGAACTGGAGACCCTTTTGGACAGGGACTACGTCGTCGTCAAGCAGGGCGACGGCTACAAGATCTACGAACGATTCCGCTGTGACTGCGAAGCCCCCGCCGAGACCGGTGGCTGATCGCACCTCCGAACCGGGTCCCCCTTGCAGCATCTTCCCATGTCATGGATGAACAGCGTATGACCCCAGACCTACTGACTCTTCCCCAGGGATACTCCTTTGCAGCCCATGCCTGTGGCATCAAACCCCAGGGGGCTCTCGACCTGGCCCTTGTGTTCAGCGAAATCCCCTGCGCTGCGGCCGCACTCTTCACCCAGAACCGCTACGCGGCCGCTCCCGTCCAGTACGACCGGCAATTGCTCTCGCTTAACCCCACGGGCGTGCAAGCGGTTCTCATCAACAGCGGCAATGCCAACGCCATCACAGGCAGCATGGGGTTGGCCGCGACCCGTCGCAGCGCCGAAGCTGTGGAAGCCGTGTTCGGTCTTGCGCCCTGGTCGACTTTGGTCATGTCTACCGGCGTCATCGGCGTCCCCCTGCCTGTGGAGCGCATCGAACGCGCCGTCCCCGCACTCCATCAGTCTCTGCAGGCGGATGCGGAGGCCCTGGAAAGGGCGGCCCGCGCCATCATGACCACCGACACCCGGCCCAAGGTGGTAAGCGTCCAGGGACAGGTGGCAGGCGTAGAGGTAACCGTGGCAGGGATGGCCAAGGGCGCGGGGATGATCCACCCGAACATGGCGACCATGCTGGCGGTTCTGGTCAGCGATGTGGCCGCCACACCACATGCGCTGCACCAGGCGTTGACGCAAGCAGTCAATGTTTCCTTCAATCGCATCAGCGTTGACGGAGACACCAGTACCAACGATACGGTAACCCTGCTTGCCAACGGTCTTGCAGGAAACCCGGTGCTGACGGAGCCGGATGATGCCGGCTTCCGCGAGTTCACGGCTCTGCTACAGCGGGCCTGCGTGCCTCTGGCCCAGGATATCGTGCGCGACGGCGAGGGTGCCACCCGTTTCGTGACCGTTGAAGTGACGGGACTTGCGGACGATGACCAGGCACACCGCCTGGCCAATGCTATCGCCGTCTCCCCCCTGGTGAAGACGGCCATCTACGGCGGCGATGCCAATTGGGGCCGCATCCTGGCCGCGGCCGGCAACAGCGGCGTAGCATTCGATCCCGCGGCGGCGGCCCTGTGGATCAGCGGAGGCGAGTCGGCCGCGAAGATGCTGCCCCTCTTGCAGATCGTGGACGGCGGCGCACCGCTGCCCTACAGCGAGGAGGAAGCTTCCCGGCGCTTCGCCCAGCCCGAACTGCTGATCCGCTTGCAGATGGGCGACGGCCCCGGCAGGGCTACCATGTGGACATGCGATCTCAGCCATGACTACGTCACCATCAACGGCGAGTATCGCACATGAGAATCACTGCCGTTCTTCCCAAGCGGCTCTCGGGCAGGATCGCCCCTAAGCCTGCGGGGCGGGCGAGTCCGCTTCGTGGCAACTATACATAGTCTCCACCTCGCCAGGGAACCATGCCGCTCCGCCTGGGGCCGAACTGGTGGGCTCCTCAGCGTGACTTTCGGCGGTCTGGCGAGAAGCCGGGCCTGACCCATGCACTGTGACGGTGGGACCGAGCGACTGCCTGCTCGACACCCCTAAGGCCGGTATTGCTCGTCTACAAATGCCAACACGCGCGAGAAAACATCCAGGGCCTGCTCGGTGGGCGTGCGGGGATCGAGGTAGTGGGTATCGGAGTGATAGAGGTAGAGTTGATGAGGAATGCCTGCCTCTGCCAGGGCCGCGGCCAGACGCTGGGCCTGGTTGTAAGGAATGACTTCGTCCTCGTAGGTATGCATGATGTAGGTAGGCGGATGATGCCTGGCCCAGAACGCGGGTGAGTAGGCCAAGAAGAAGGCCGGGTCGCGATCGGGGCTGCCCATGCTGGCAATGGCCAGATCATAGGGAGGCGGGATCTGCAACGTCTCGCTGTACAGGGCCTGCACGCCGAGAAAGGCATCGGACACGCCGCCGATGTTGACGATGGCCAGCAAGTGTTGCAGGTCGGGCAGGGCGCGGTAGCCGTAGAGGGAACCAAAGGAACCGGTGACGAGCACAAAATCCGGAGCGGCCGGGAAGGGCCCCAATCGACCCCGCTGGGTCAGGCCGATGATCAGTTGCATGTCGCGCGCGTGGCCGTCCAGGTCGAGGGCGCGATCGGGGTCTGGTCCAATGGCGAGGACGGTGTAGCCCGATGCGGCAAAGGGGACGGTGGCCTTCTCCCAGTTGGTGGCGATACTGGGATAGGCGATGACCAGCAAGGGCCAGGGCCCACCCGCTGGCCGGGGCGTGTAGAGAAAGTCGCTGTTGATGGCTAACCCTTCGTGGGTAAAGGTGATGGCCCGCCGCGTGGCCTGGGAAACGAGGGCAAAATCGGAGGTCACGGTCAGGGGCGGCCCCACCTGCAGATCGACGGTTTCGGGCAGAGGGGGCGAGAGGTGAGGGGTGAGGACGGCGTCGAAGCGGCCCGGTTCCGCGCCCAGGGCCATGGGCGCACCCACCTGCGGTGGTCGGCTTTGCGAGGGGAGCTCGTAGCCCCAGGCCGCGGCGATGGGGCGATAGACCCCGCGCGGGATGCCATTGATGCTGTAGTAGCCGGTCTCATCACTATAGGCGTAGAAAGTTTGCCCTCGCGGCGTAGCGACCAGGACCAGTGCTCCTGCCACCGGCTCTCCTTCAGTATCGGTCACCCAACCGGCGAGGCTTCCCCGGCCGATGCTGGCGGGTGTCGCCACGTGATCCCACCACCAACGCCGCGTCTTGTAGGCACCGATATTGTAGAGCGGCCTCGTGACCGCGAGTCGCGATGCCCACAGGGGGCTCAGCAAAACAGCCGCAAACAAGAACGCGACCAGGACGAGGAGAATGCGCCTGAAACTCATGGCCATGGTTGTATGCCGGCGGGCGCAGAGCTTTGACGGCAGACTGCCGGCGAAACGCCCGGTGCCTCCCTGCACCCCCAACATTGGGGAAAGGCATCGGTGCGTCCGCTGTGCGCCGGCCGGCACCGCTTGCTGGTGGATCCCAACCTACGGTTCAAAAAAGGCGGAATCGGGATAGAAATCAAACCACGCCCAGTCGTAGGCTGTCAAGTTGGGCACCTGTTGCAGCAAAGTCCCGGCCAGCGGCCCTTCAAGGGCGATTCCCCGCGCTGCATCCCATACCGAACCGGTTTCCACATCTCGCAGCTTCTCGCCCTCGCGCTCGAAGGTGAGCGTCAGGTCACCTGCCAGCCGCAGATAGGCCCGGTACTCATGTTCGTCGGCCCACACGACCACCGGAAACTCGCCCAAGTGGTCGTTGACCACGCCCAGTTCTTTCACCACAGGATAGGGGTATGCTTTGGCCCGGTCCTCCAGTTTCAAGCCGATGACGAAGTTTTCCCGAAACTCGGCCACCGACATGCGCAGCCCCCCGATACCGTTGACCATGACCAGGGTCTCGGGGTGTTCCGCCTCCCATCGGGACCATGTGGTAATCTGCGACGGGAGTAGCCTGAGTTCGGTGCCCGTGCGCGGTCCCCGGATGGCCCGCCCCCACGGCTGGGACCAGATGGAGCGCGTGCTGTGGTCATACCAGGTCATGGCCGTCATGAACAGGCCGCCGGCATTCCCGAACACTTCCGGCTTGCCGTCGATTCTCCGGTCGTGCACGAGACCGGTGTAGCACAGTGGTCACCAGGTGACCAGGATGGGGATGCCAGCCAACTCGTCGTTGACCATCTCCCGGCTGCGCAAGACCGAGATCGGATAGGCCTTGGCCCGGCCTTCCAGGGTGATGGCGATCACCAGTTCATCATCGCGCAGGGGAGATTTATCCGCACTTACGAATTCAGGATCGTAGATCGGGGGAATGCTGTCCGGACTGAGGAGGAAGTTGATCTCGTACTCACGGGGCGTGGCAATGGCAGGTACCTCCGACCGGCTTGTGTCGGATCCGCCGCCGGCGGCGCCGCATGCAGCCAGGGTCAAGGCACCGGCAAGCAGGAGAAGGAAAAGTATGCTACGGCCAATCATGGCCCCAGTGTATCCGGGGTCATGGCGGGCGTCTGTAGGCCAGAGGACGTAGCGATCGTGCTCACACGAATGAGCGTTGATATATCTCAATGAAAACCCGGTTCCACACCTCCGTCTGGAAAATCAGATAGAGGCCGCCCAGGAACAGAAGAGGTACCACCAGGAAGAGAATACTTACCGGCACGGCCCAAAAGAGGCTGAGGATCAGACTGTGTGTGAGGGAGTAGATCAGGTAGCCGGGTCCGCCGGCCACGGCTGCCGTGACTCCTCCCAGCACCAGGATGACCGGAAAGCTGACCACCATGACGAGGATGTTGATCCCTACCAGCAGCAGCCACATGATGCCAATATCCCCCAGGTTCTGCCGGACAAGCCTCCAGCCGTTGCGCATGGCCGTGAAGGTTGTCTGGTCGGCGATGACGGCCAGCCGCCACCAGAACTGCTGCAGGACCGACAGGATCATACCGACCACCAGCAGAAAGCCCAGCCAACCCATAAACAGCCCGATGGCCATGACAATCCCCAGAACGTTCAGGCCCTTGCTCTCGGTTAGATTGAGCAAGAGTGGGGCGGCCGCCAGGGCCAGCAGCACGAGGGCCACGATGATAAAAGGAACGGCGACCAGCCAGTTCTGGGCCACCAACCGCCAGGTACGACGATGCCAGCCTTCCCGAAAGCCGGCCGCGATGGTGGGTTCGGCACCTTCCGTATGCAGCCGATACAGGCTGCGGTAGATCCCCGCCTGCAACACGTAGCGGATGATCTGCGATACGACGAGCAAGATCAGCCCAAGGCCGCAGAGCACGACCAATGCGGCCAGAAATTGATCGGGATCAAACCGGGGGAGATGGGGCGATCTGCCGTTGTAGCGCCAGTTGCTGCCGAAATTGCCGGGAGTGCCCACGTAGCCAGTGCTGATGCCACCCCCTACCAGGAACCAAAGAGGGCCCAGCACCCAGAGAGCGCGATGGCGAAGGGTAGTTCGAGCGGCGTCTTTGAGAATGGCGATGTGGTCCATGAACTCCTCCGGAGGATCAAATGGTTCAGGCTTTGGCCGTGTTGGAGTTGGCCAGAGAGGGCAGGTGCGAGGGACGCCTGCTCTGGCCGGTGGCCAGCATCCAGCCCAGGAAACTCAGGGCCATGCCCAGCGACAACATCAGGACCAGCAGCACGGGTAGCAGGGCCAACAGCCAGGTGAGGCCGGTAAGCAGGATAGACTGGGTCGCAGCGCCCGCCGGTTGTGTTCCCAAGAAGGAGGGCAGCAGCAGGCGCAGGTCGTCGCTCAGGCGTGTAATCCAGGACGCCGGCACCAGACCGAAGAGATTGGCCAGGCCCACCAGTAGCACGCCGATCATGATCGTCTGGAAGAGGGCGCTGCCCAGAGCCATGAGCAGGCCCCAGACCCATGTCAGTCCGATCACCGGTTGTTGCCTGCCCAGACGGGGCGCGAGCTCTTGCCAGAATGCCGCGCTATCCTGAGCCAGCGGCAAGGGGCTACGCAGCAGCCTGCGCATTTCGCGCCAGCGCGCCATCTGCCGGCGGCAGGTGGCACACCGGTGCAGATGCTCGCTCACAGCCTGCCGTTCCGATCCCTGTAGTTCTCCATCGAAATAAGCGCACAGTAGGGCGTCTGGGTGGTCATTCATGGGGCGGTTCCCTCGGGCAGGTGGTGACGCAGGTCTTGAGCCAACCGCTTGCGGGCATTGTAGAGCCGGGACATAACGGTACCGAGGGGAATGTCCAATGCCGCTGCGATCTCGGCGTAGCTCAGCCCGCCGTACTCGCGCAGAACCAGAGCAGTCCGCGAGACTTCGGGCAGGCGGCGAATGGCGGCCTGTACCTCGGCAGCCAGCTCGGCCCGAAGCACCGATTGCAGGGGATTGTCCACGGCGCTCGCGAGCGTTGGATCGAGTTCCGCGTCGGGGCGAGAGCGGCGCATGAGATCGACGGTACGGTTGTGGGCGATACGGCAAAGCCAGGCACGGAGGCTGGTCGAGCCTTCCGGTTTGAAGCTCGGTAGCTTCTGCCAGGCTTTGAGAAAGGTGTCTTGGGCGACATCGTCGGCCAGGCTGAGATCACCGCTCAATCGGTAGGCTACATGGACAATCAGGCGGTGGTACTTCATGACGATGTGGGCAAACGCTTCCTGGTCGCCCTTCTGTGCTGCCAGCAGCCACTCTCTTTCTTCAGTGTCGTCGATTGAGGCGGGCTCGGACGAGGGCATAGCCGATTGCACAGAGGTGAGGGAGAGAAAGCAACTCTCGCCATGAGAACGATCAAGCAGGCCGGTTTATTCAGGCCGGCTGCATTGTAACATAGATGCGCGGCGAGGACGCGGGCGGCAGGCTGCGCCAGGCGTCGGCCTGCGCCGAAGGTAGGCCAGCGTAGGCTGGCCTGTGGCCGGAGGTCTAGGGAGGCTGACTTCCGGTCAGCGGTCGCGGCCGGCTGGAAGCCGGGCCGGCGAGGTCTGCCGACTTGCCTCCTGGCCTTACCTCCTTCATAATTGCGGCCATGATGACGGCAACGAACCCACCTACTACTCTCTTGTTTGTGCGCCACGGCGAAACCGACGCCAACGTTTCCGGTACCTGGCAGGGCGCAACCGACAGCCCCCTCAATGCCCGCGGGCGGGCACAAGCCCAGGCCTTGGCGCGGCGGCTCGCGCGTGAGTCCTACGATATCCGCGCCATCTATAGCAGTCCGCTTAGTCGCGCCCACATGACCGCCCGCATCATCGCCGAGACGCTGGATCACCCCACCATTCATCTCGAACCCGCGCTGGCCGAGTTCGATCTGGGCGAATGGGAAGGCCTGACCTACGAAGAGCTGCGTCACGAAAAACGGCTCTGGGAACGCATGGGGGCAGATCCCACTTTCGCGCCGCCGGGTGGCGAATCCGCGGTAGCCTTCGCCACGCGCCTGCTCCAGGGGACCCAGGCTATCGTCCGGCGCCACGCCGGCGAGACCGTGGTGGTCGTCAGTCACGGTGGCGCCATTGCCACGGCCCTGGCCATGCTGCTGGAAAGGGATGGCAGCGCCTGGCCCAGGTATCAGGTCACCAACTGCGCGCTCACGGAGGTCGTCTTCGCGACCGAGCCCCGCCTGGTGCGCTTCAACGACAGCAAGCATCTCGAGCAAATCGGTGCTCTCGGCAAGTGGACCTGAGCGTACCGGGATTGACCTCCGGGCGCCTGTAGCCATGGCGCTTTGAGATGTTCGTCTTTCTGTCCAAGACGCTTCCGCTACTGGTCTATCCCCTGGGGCTGGCCTGTGTGCTGCTTCTGGTCACCCTGTTCCTGCGCGAGCAGCGCCGGCAACGCCTGTTGATCGTGCTGGTGCTGGTGCTCTTGTGGCTGGGTGGCAACAAATGGACGGCGACCCTGCTGGTCTCCTCGCTGGAGCGACAATATCCGCCGCTTCCGGTCGTGCCGCAGGCGCCGGTGGTCGTTGTGCTGGGTGGAGGATCGCGGCCACCCACGCCCCCGCGCGTGCTGGCAGAGGTCAACGAGGCGGGCGATCGCCTGCTGTATGCGACCTGGCTCTACCGCCAGGGTGCAGCCTCCCGCATTCTCGTCACCGGTGGTGGGATCGAGTGGCTGCACGGGGATGAGGTCGAAGCCAGGGGGATGGCGCAGTTGCTCGAGTTTCTGGGCATTCCCGCCCATGCTATCCTGGTCGAATCGCAATCGCGCAACACTTACGAGAACGCAGCCTTCACGGCCGCCATGTTGCAGCCCCAGGGTATCCACCGCATCATCCTGGTGACATCGGCCATCCATATGCCGCGCGCCGTACGTCTCTTCCAGGCTCAGGGCTTTGAAGTGATTCCCGCACCCAGCGATTACCTGGTTTCTCGCGCCGACTTGCAAATCCTCTCCCGCCCCGACCCGCGCACCCAACTGGTCAACCTCCTTCCCAACCCATACTACCTCTACCTGAACAGCCTGGCTCTGAAAGAATACATCGGCTCGGTAGTCTACCACCTGCGCGGGTGGATGTAGTCTTCCTCCATCATGCCAACTTGCCTTCTCCTCTACTCCTGGAACGTCAACGGCATACGCGCTCTCCATCGCAAGGGGATCTTCCTGGACTGGCTCAGAGAAACGCGGCCGGATATCGTCTGCCTGCAGGAAACCCGCGCCGAAGCGGGGCAACTGCCCGACGCGCTGCGGCAGCCCGACGGATATCATGCCGTCTGGCACGCGGCCCGCAGCCGCCGAGGCTACAGTGGCACGGCATTGCTCAGCCGCCGGCGCCCCCTGCAGGTGGAATTCGGCCTGGGCATACCGGAATTCGACCGCGAGGGACGTACGATAACCGCCTTCTTCGACGGTTTCATCCTCGTCAACTGCTATTTCCCCAATGGCGGCCGAGACCACAGCCGTGTGCCCTTCAAGCTGGCCTTCTACGAAGCGTTTCTGGAGCATTGCCGGCGGCTACGAGACTACGACCTCCCCCTCATCTTCTGCGGCGATGTTAACACCGCTCACCGCGAGATCGACCTGGCCCGTCCCCGTGCCAACCGCAAGACCACCGGTTTCCTGCCCGAGGAGCGCGCCTGGATCGACCGCGTGCTGTTGGCCGGCTACGTGGACAGCTTCCGGCACTTCTATCCGGACCTGCCGGGCCAGTATACCTGGTGGTCGCTGCCCACGCGTGCGCGAGAACGCAACGTAGGCTGGCGGCTGGACTATTTCTTCGTCGCGCGCGAGGCCCTGCCCGCGCTGACCGACGCCTTCATCCGACCGGATGTGATGGGGAGTGATCACTGTCCGGTCGGAATTGGCTGGCGGGTGGAGAATGAGTAAGGCGATGGGGTGTGCGCTTCAGGAGGAGGGGGGCGCCTCGTCTACCCCGTAGACTCGGGTGTCGGGGTGCCAGTCCTTCCAGCCAAACCAGAAGGAAGTGGTTGCGGGGATTCGTTCCAACACCTTGCCCGCCAGGGGGCCCTCCAGTCCCACGCCACTGAACGCGCTCCAGCGGGTGCCGGTCTCGGCATCCACCAGGGTGGTGAATTCCCCTCCCGCTTCTTCCAAAGCAAAAGTGAGGACCCGGCCCTCTACGCTGCGCCGGAACACAAGCCCCGTCGCCACCTCCGCGTGAAAGGTAACCAGGATCGGCTCCCCTCCTACCACATCGTTAACCACGGGCTCATCCCGCAGTTTCGAAACGGGGAAGAAGGCGGGCTCCTCGTTGACCACGACGCCGATGCCCACGGCCTTGGTGGGTTGCCGATCGTCACGGCGGGTCTCGCCCAGGACGCCGGCCGAGTTGCGGATGTAGTAGTCGGTGTAGGGGTCGTACGAGCCGGCTCGGCCCTTACGCAGAACCAGGGTGTCGGGATGTAGTTCCTTCCACTGTCCCCATGTGGTTTGCAGCGACACCAGGGGCTTCAATCTGGTGCCGGCAAGCTCGCCTTCCACAGCCTGACCCAGGATCTGGCTCCAGAGGCTCTCGGTCTGACGATCGTACATCACCAGCACGTTCATAATCAGCTTACCGCTGACGCCGAAAGTCAGAGGTTCGGGATAGCTGTCCACCTCTCGGGCATACACGATGCCCGTAAAGCAAAGCGGTCACCAGGTAACGGCAACCGGTGTGCCGCCCACCACATCATTGACGATCTCGTGAGAACTGAGGAAGGGGATGGAATAGGCGCGTGTATCACCGTCGATTTCGATGCCCAACACCTGTTCGTGGTCGCCGTACTCTGCATCGCCCTCGGCCGCCGATAGGAATTCGGGTTCGAAGATGGCGGGGATGGCATCGCGCGGGAGGAGGGTGATGATCTCGTAGTCGGGAAGGGTCTCCGTTTCGGCTGCCCGGCTGCCGGGCGTCGGGCTTCTGTCGGCAGGCGTGGCGCTGGCTGCAGCCGCGGGCGCGGCCTGAGCCTGGGTAGGCGCGGGCGTCGCGGCACGGCCACAGGCCGCCAGCAAGAGGGCGAAGAGGAAAACCACCCCGAGGAGAGAAAAGCGCTCGTGGCTCATAGGCAACACTCCTGAGAACTGGTGGCGTCATTATGGGCGACTTTGTAGCAAGGCTCAGTAAGGCGCCCTACCTCTCAGTCGTTGCCATGCCGGCTTCTCTTACGTTGGGTGTGAGCAAACAGGTGGTACCCCCCTTGAGTCCTGCTCGCTTGGGCAAGCAGGGAGCAGGCCACGAATCATGCGAATTGCCTGCTTTGCCTTTCTGGATTCGCCCGACTCGTGGCGGATAGCTTGGCAACCTTGAGGGGGGCCACCTGCGCTCAGAATTTCCTAGATCAATCCCAGTTCCTTGCCTACGCGGCCGAATACCTCCAGGGCCTCGTCCAGCTGTTCGTCTGTGTGTGTGGCCATGTAGCTCGTGCGCAGGAGCTGACGCCCCTGGGCCACACCCGGCGCCAACACCGCGTTGACGAAGACCCCGTTCTCCAGCAGGCGCCACCAGGCCATCACCGTGCGCATATCGTCACCAATGATGATGGGGACGACCGGCGTGGTCGAGTTGCCGATATCGAACCCCATTTCGCGCAGGCCCTTGCGCATCTTTTCGCCATTCTTGTTCACGCGTTCGATGAGTTCCGGCTCTTCCTGCATGACGTGCAGAGCGGCCAGCGCGGCTGCGGCATTGGCCGGTGGAATGCTGGCGCTGAAGATAAGGCTGCGCGCATGATGCTGGATGTAGTGGATCACCTGGTCATCGCCGGCAATAAAACCACCCAGCGAGGCGAAGGATTTGCTGAAGGTAGACATGATCAGATCCACCTCATCGGTGAGGCCGAAGTGGGCCGCGGTGCCTCGCCCGCCACCCAGCACTCCCATGGCGTGGGCATCGTCCACCATCAGCCGGGCGCCGTATTTCTTGCATAGGGGCACGAGTTCAGGCAGGGGCGCAATGTCTCCCTCCATGCTATAGAGACCGTCTACAACCACCAGCTTGCCCGCGTCCGGCTCCAGCTTGCTGAGAACGCGTTCCAGGTCGGCCATGTCGTTGTGTTTGAATCGCTTGATCTTACCCATGGACAGCAGGGCGCCGTCCACGATGCTGGCGTGATCCTCTTTGTCGAGGATGACGTAGTCCTGGCGGCCCACCAGGGCACTGATCACGCCCAGGTTGACCTGCATGCCGGTGGAGAAGACCAGGGCAGCCTCCTTGCCCACCCAGTCGGCCAATTCCCGTTCCAGCTCCAGATGCATCTCCAGCGTGCCGTTGAGGAAGCGCGAGCCTGTACAACTGGTGCCGTATTGCTCGATGGCCTTGATAGCCGCCTCGCGCACCTTGGGATGGGTGGTCAGTCCCAGGTAGTTGTTGGAGCCACACATGAGCACGCGGCGGCCCTGATAGATGGCCGTCGCACCCTCGTTGCCTTCCAGCGGGCGAAAGTAGGGATAGTATCCGGCCGCCATGGCCTCTCTGGCAATAGTGAACTTGTATGCCTTGGCAAAGATATCACCGTCGAATAATGGCTCTTTGGGTTTGATAACAGATGATTGCTGATTGTTTGACATGAGAATCCTCCAGAATGGATCAAGCAGGAGGGCAAGAAGCAGGGAAATGTTCGCTGAGCGCCGATGAGATTGCCGGCTTCGACCCCGGCCAAATATCCAGACTCCCTCAGGTCTCTGCGTTCTTCAGCTTCCTGGCCTGGGTATAGTCCCGGTCCAATATGAAGCGCACGATGCCGGGGAACAGTCGCCCGGCCAGACGCAGCAGCCCCTGATCACCGGCAAAGATCTCAAACCGCCCCTTCTCAATGCCGTTGACCAGATCGAGTGCCACCTCTTCCGCGCTGTATACCCGGCTACGGTGACCGCTGATCCACTTGGTCTCCGGCGGTTTTGTCTGATTCTCGACGGCAAAGCCGGGGGTATCGGTGTCCGGTGGATAGCAGACGGAGACGCGGATATTGTACGGCTTGAGCTCGTGACGCAGGGTATCGCTCAGGGCGTAGAGTGCCCCCTTTGTCGGAGCATAGGTCGCATAGCCCACCATGCCCAGGTGTCCCAAGATGGAGATGATGTTGACGATATGCCCGCGTCGGGCTGCCATCAGGTGGGGCAAGAGAACCAGGATGGGGACAAGCTGACCGTAGTAGTTCACCTCCATGTTGCGCCGGAAGTCCTCCAGGGTGAGCTTTTCCAAGTACTGGGGATAGGCGTACCCCACGGCATTGATCAGATAGTCGGGCACGCCGCGGCGACCGATATAGGCATCCAGCAACGACCGCATCTGCTCCATGTTGGTGGCGTCGCCGACGATGGTTTCCACGACCTGGCCGGCGCCTGCCAGGCCGCGCGCCGCCTGCGCGGTTTCCAGCAAGGGCTCCTCGTGACGGGCCAGGAGACAGACGCTCCCACCCCGCCGCACGATCTCCAGGCCCATTTCGCGACCGATGCCTTTCGACCCACCGCAGATGAGGGCGGTTTTTCCGGTGAAGGAGGATTTGCCAGGGGACGCAGCGGCGAACAACATGGTGACTTCTCCTGGGAAGGAGGGACGAAGCCTTAAGGGTCTTCATCATAAACCAAAAGTAGGTGAGTATGGAAACCACGCGGGCCTCGTGTGAGGGTTGGGCCGTGCGGGTACCGGCAACGAAAGGGGGCGAGCGAGACAGCCGCATAGGGGGCGTTTCCATTTTGGGGCGCCGGGGGGCAGCGCCCCCCGGAAAAAGCTGCGGCCACACACAACCGGGCAAACCGCCACCGTTTCAGCTTGGCAAGCGGCGCTGCTCAGGGCTGGCGGCGGCGCCAGGCTGG
>RFJM01000197.1 GCA_003694905.1 Caldilineae bacterium | reverse complement strand
GTACGAAGCCACCGCCCTCGATGGTAAGCAGAGTGCCATAGGTCAAGTGCCCCATCTGATCGCGAATGCTCAACTCTCCACAGGTGGGGGTGACCACGATCCATGGCTTCCCTTCTACAGGTTGATTAGCCGGTGGTGCCGCGGCTTCGTCAATGCAGGGGGCTTCGATTTTTGCCGTGGCCTCTAAGGTGCTTGCCTGATAATCGAAGGCCGCTCGCCACGGCCAGAAAATCTGTCCCAATAAGCGCTCAGTGTCCCGGTATTCGCGGATGGCTTTGGGAAGATCAATTTCGATGAGTTGGGTGCCAAGAACGATGATCCCGGCGAGGGCGAGCAGGATAAGTGGTGTGAGGGAACGGCGAGGCGACTCGGCGATGGCATCGGTTGCCCTGGTGGAGATGGGGCTGTAGGCATCGTAGGCTCCCCAGAGCCAGATGGCGGCCACCGAGGCGGCGCCGAGCAGGGCGGTCAGGCCGTAGAGGTCGTTGGCGCGCTCGGCAGGGATGGTCCCCCCTACCATCGCCCCCGAGGCGATGCCCAGGGCGACCAACGAGATGACTACGAACAGGATACGCCCTACGCTCTGGCCAACCTCATCCCTCAGTGCCAGTCGAGCGATCAGGCGGTAGATCAACGCCAGAGCCAGGAACAGCCCGCCCGTCTGCAGCAAGAATTGGAGGAAGATATTGAAGGAGAAGGCGTAATCCGGGTAGCGAGGGCGTTGAGCAGCGGTGTAGACCGTCAATGCGCTCAGAACGACCGTGCTGAAGAAGATGGACAGACCACGGCGCACTTCACCGCTCAGCATCTGTCCCAGGCCTGGAATCAGCAGAGAAAGCAGCCCGCGCAAAGCAGGGAGGAGGCTCTTATGTTTAGGGGGTTGGGCAGTCATCACGGGAATCACCTCGTACCAATGAAAAAGGTGAAAAAGACATATCAGCCAGCCACACTAAGGCGCTGCGCTTCTTCGCCATAGATGTGCTTGAACTCTTCGTCGGTGATATTACGGATGTCCTCACGTGTGCCTTCGTACACCAACCTGCCATCCCGCAGGCCAATGACCCGGGTGGCGTACCGTTGCACCAGGTCGAGATAGTGAAGCGAACAGAGCACGGTAATGTTCTGCTCCACATTGAGTTTCTCCAGGTAGCCCAAAATAGAGTGTGCCAGTACCGGGTCCAGGCTGGCCACCGGTTCGTCGGCGAGGAGTATTTTTGGATCCTGCATCAGAGCGCGGGCAATGCCCACACGTTGCTTCTGACCACCGCTGAGGGCATCGGCGCGGTTGAAAGCCTTCTCCTGCAAGCCGACCTGTTCCAGGGCTCGCAGGGCGCGTTGCTTTTCGGCAGGTGGCCAGTAATTCAACAGGCTCCACCAAGGGTTAACATAGCCGCTACGCCCGGTGAGCACATTGGTCAGCACCGAGAGCCGATCCACCAGATTGAAGTGCTGGAAAATCATTCCGATTTCACGGCGGATGCGGCGCATCTCGGCCTCGGGGACCTGAGTAATGTCCACCCCATTCCAGAGGATGCGCCCCTCCGTGGGCTCGATCAGGCGGTTGATGCACCGTAGCAGGGTGGATTTGCCCGAACCGCTGAGGCCGATGATGACCAGGAACTCACCGTCTTCCACCGAAAAACTTACGTCGCGCAAGGCTACCGTACCATCTTCATACACCTTGGTCAGATGTTCGACAACCAGCATGGTTACCGTCCTGAAAGAGATAGTAATGAAAACACACCCTCGGCCGGGAGAAAGCGGCCTGCGCGTGCTCTTTCGCGGCCGAGGACGGGCGACACGGGACAGGTCGCCGAAGAAAAGAAAAGGCGAGGGAGGAAACACCCTCCCTCGCCTTTGGATCTTTATTGACCCAGTTCTTCAATGCTCACGCCGGCAGCCTCGAGTTGCTGGCGGAAGCCATCGTAGAAGGTGTCGTCGGCCGCCTCAAGGCCCTGCCAGGAGAACAGCCCTTTGAGCAGTTCCTTGCCCTGGTCGGTGTCGTTCAGGCTGAGCAGCGCCTGGACGATCTGGTCGCGCAGGTCGGCGGGGAAGTCGGGGCGGAAGGAGACGTTGTCGTTGGGGATGGGAGCGGAGGTGGCGATGACTACGACCTTCTCCTTCACATCGGGGTAGTCCTTCTCCACCAGGCCGCGGGCGTCCTCGAAGGTCGCGCCGGCGTCGCAGTCGCCGTTGTACACGGCGAGCACCACGGCATCATGGCCGCCGGTGTCCACGATTTCGGCCAGGTCCGTCTCCGGATCAATGCCTGCCGCCTTCATCGTCAGGCTGGGGATGATCCAGCCGGAGGTGGATTCGGGGTCAGGGCGGCAGAACTTCTTGCCCACCAGGTCTTCCACCTTCTCGATGCCCGAGCCGGCCTGGGTGATGATCTGCCCGGCGTAGGAGGTGGAACCATAGCGCACCGACACCAGGGCCACATCGGCGCAGTCTTTGGCGCTGGCGCGCACATAGCCGAAGGTGTTCAGCGCAGCCATGTGGGCTTCGCCGGAGCAGATGGCTTCCTGTTGAGCGGTGTAGTCGGTTGAGACGTAGGACTTGATGACGATGCCAGTCTGCTCTTCAACGTACTGAGCGATCGCCTCGGCGCCAGCCAGCACGGTCTGCGTATCCTGCGAAGGGGTCAGAACCCAGATGACGGGGTTCTCTGCAGTGCCCAGAGCAGGTCCTGCCGGGGCTTCGGTGGCCTCGGCCATCGGAGCTTCGGTCTCCTCGGCCACCGGCGCCTCTTGCGTCGGCGTCGCTTTCGGGCCGCAGGCCGTCAGCAGCACGGCCGCGATGGCGACCAAAGCGAACAACAGATATGAGAAACGCACTTTCATAATC
>RFJM01000196.1 GCA_003694905.1 Caldilineae bacterium | reverse complement strand
CGACCGGCCTCTGCCGGTCAGGCATGGTCATTGTAAGGCATGAGCGCGGATTTGTCGACCCGCCGGGCCTCCTGCGAGTGCGTTTCAGCTTGCCAAGCCGTGGTGTGTGGACCGGCATCCGGACGGGCTGGAAAGCCTGTCCCACATGCAGCTTTGCCCGAGAAGCTGAAAACCCGGCCGCCTGTGTCGCCAGCCGAGGCCGCGGATGCGGGGCCGCTCCCCCGCACCCTCCTTGCAGGGGAAACCCTTACCAGCCTGGCGCACCGGCTGCCCCTATTTTGAAACGCACCCCTGTGTGTGGGCGTGTAGCGCCACGTGTGGGACCGGCCGATCGGTCGGTCGCTGCCGCCGGGCGGCAACAGCCAGACCCGGCAAGCCGAAGTGGTGGGTAGGTGTCGGATTGAGTGGGCGTGCTGCTCCGCGGGCTTAGGCCTCACATCGGCTGCCGCAAGCAAGGGCGGACGGATTTGGCTTTTCGGGTTCTTTAGGTTATACTGGCCAGACCGGTCTGACCGCTCTGACCCCTGGACGGTGTACTCATGACATTCTCAGTTCACCACAAGTCATCTGCCACGGACGAAGCGGTCCAGCATATTGCAGAACTCATTCACCAGGGTGTGTATGCCCCCGGTGACAGGCTGCCCGGCGAGCGACAACTGTCACAGACTCTGGGTGTAGGACGTACGACCGTGCGCGAGGCCATCCGGATTCTCGAAGCCATGGGGCTGCTGGAGGTGCGTCAGGGCCGGGGAACTTTTGTCAAGGATGCCAGCGACGGGGTACTGCAGATGGCGTTCCCCCCTCCGGTCGTAACCGATACGGACAAGTTACAAGAGTTGTTCGAGCTACGTCAGATCGTGGAGGTGGCGGCAGCGGGACGAGCAGCCAGGCGAGCAACGCCAGCGCATCTCGACAAGATGCGTTTCTGGCAGAAGGCCATCGAGACCCATATAGCGCGGGACGATCCCGAAAGCGTGGTCACGGCCGACGTGGAGTTTCATCGCGAGATCATCAAGGCCACGGGCAACGACACTCTCGTGCATCTCATGGACAGCATTGTTCATCTACTGCGGGACATGCGGTACGACAGTTCTCGGATTCCGGACCTCCTGCCGCAGGTCGTGAAAGGCCACCGGGCTATCCTGGCAGCTATCGAAGCCGGGGAACCCGAACAGGCGGAACGCGCCATGAACGATCATCTGGCGGAGGTCGCGGCGAAGGTGCTGGAGTTCTGGCGTACCAACCGACCTGAAGGACCTAAGTAGGCCGATGTCTTCTCCACGCGCGAACCATGAGACCGTTTGACTACTACGAAGCGACGAGCCTGGAAGAGGCGGTATCCTTGCTGGGCCGATATGACGGTCGGGCGAGTATTCTGGCAGGGGGAACCGATCTGCTGGTGGAGATGAAAGAGGGGCTGCGAGCGCCGGCGTGTCTCGTGAACATCAAGCGCATCCCCGGTCTCGATGAACTCTCCTATACGCCGGGCGAGGGCCTGCGCATCGGTGCCGCGGTGACCGTGCGACAGGTGGAGCGACATCCCGCCGTTCGGCAGCATTACGCGGGCTTGGCCCAGGCAGCCTGCCAGCTGGGGTCGGTGCAGGTACGCAATCGCGCCACGGTTGTCGGCAACATCTGTCGGGCTTCGCCCTCGGCCGACACAGCACCGCCGCTGATTGCGGACGGCGCTCTCGTGTGTCTGTTTGGCGCGGATGGCACGCGCACGGTACCTCTGGAGGAGTTCTTCACGGGACCGGGTCAGACGGTCTTGCGGGCGCACGAGATCGTGACGGAACTACGGCTGCCGGATCCAATACCGCACACCGGCCAGGTCTACCTCAAACACGGTCGTCGTCTGGCCATGGAGTTGGCGACGGTAGGCGTGGCAGTCTCCCTGACCTTGCAAGACGAAATATGCACACGAGTTCGCATCGTGCTGGGCGCGGTGGCCCCGACACCCATCCGGGCAAGCGAGGCCGAGGCCGTGTTGGAAGGACGTTCTCCCGATTCTACCCTTGTCTCGATGGCAGCCGTGAAAGCTCAGGAGGCGTCGCGTCCGATCGATGATGTCCGCAGCAGTGCAGCTTATCGCCGCCAGATGGTTCGGGTCCTGACCCTGCGCGCCCTCGAGCAGGCTTTGACCCGCGCACGCCAGGAGGACTCTCCGTGAAACGACTGATTCGTCTCTATGTCAACGGCGAACCTCACGAGGTCCTGGTTCCCGTCTATCGCACCCTGCTGGATGTGCTGCGAGAAGAGCTGGGACTGACGGGAACGAAGAAGGGATGTGATGTCGGCGACTGTGGCGCCTGCACCATCCTCCTCAACGGTGAGCCGGTCAATGCCTGCCTGGTCTTGGCCGTGGAGGCCGATGGCACCCAGGTAGACACCATCGAAGGACTTGCACAGGTAGGTGAGGAAGGCGTTCGTCTCCATCCCTTGCAAGAGAGTTTCCTGCGCCTCGGTGCCGCCCAATGTGGTTTCTGCACGCCCGGCATGATCATGGCCGCCAGGGCCCTGCTCGCCGAGAACCCCAGCCCAAGCGAAGAGGCGGTGCGCTTCGCCATTGCCGGCAACATCTGCCGCTGCACGGGTTACACAAAGATCGTTCAGGCCATCCTGTATGCGGCCAATCGGGAGGTGATGTGATGTCCCGGGGCTTCAGCACCATCGGCGTCGGCCATCCTCGCATCGATGCCATCGAGAAGGTGACAGGCAAGGCGCGGTATGCGGCCGATTTCTCCTTGCCCGGCATGCTGTACGGGAAGATCAAACGCAGCCCGCACGCTCACGCCCGCGTGTTAAGTATCGATGCCGAAAAGGCGTTGGCGCTGGAGGGTGTGAAAGCGGTGCTGACACCCTGGGATGTACCGCGAGTCCTCCATACCGGCGCCCCCGCTCCCCGGCTGGGGTCGTTGCGTGCCGACCAGTTGGTGCTCACCGATGTGGCGCGCTTCGTGGGGGATGGTGTGGCCGCGGTGGCTGCCACGACCGAGGAGATCGCCGAAGCGGCTCTGGATCTCATCGAGGTCCAGTACGAGATACTTCCGGCCGTGTTCACGGTGGAAGAAGCGCGGCGGCCGGGTGCCCCGCTGATCCACGGCACCGAAGGTAATCTGGTGATGCCTCCCATCATCGTGCAGGCCGGCGACGTTGAGGCGGGATTCGCCGAGGCCGATCTTGTCTTGGAAGCCACCTACCACACCGGTCGCCCGTCGCACTGCTATATGGAACCAAACGCCTGCCTGTGCTATTTCGACGAGAGCGGCACGCTGACCATCTGGGCGTCTACTCAGTGTGCCTTCATGGTGCGAGGCATCCTGAGCGAAGTGCTGGGCCTTCCCCTGCACAAGGTGCGAGTGGTCGTCAAGCACATGGGCGGCGGTTTCGGCGCCAAGCAGGATCTCTATCAGCACGAGTTTGTCTGTGCACTGCTGGCCAGACGGACCGGCCGCCCGGTGAAGATGGTGTACAGCCGCAAAGAGGTGTTCATGGCCACGAAGACCCGGCATCCGGTCAGCATCACCCTCAAACAGGGGGTAAAAAGAGACGGGACCATCACGGCACGGCAGGCGCTCTATGTATCCAATACCGGGGGCTATGCCTCGCACGGGCCGGGAATCACGGCTGTGGGGACCATCGACATGACATCGCTGTATCGGTGCAATGAAAACTGGCGGCTGGAGGGCCGTTCGGTGTACACCAACGCTCCGATCGCGGGCGCCTTCCGCGGCTATGGGGCGGTACAGAGCTTCTTCGCTCTGGATGTGCAGATGGATGAACTGGCCGAGATGGTGGGGATGAATCCGCTGGACTTCAGGCTCAAGAACGCGGTTGGGGAGGGTGATCCCAGCCCCTCGGGTCATCGACTCCGGGCCGATGCACTGGCCGCCTGCCTGCGCCGGGGTGCCGAGGAGGTGCGCTGGCATGAACGCTGGCAACCACCGGAGGTCAAGACAGGTCGGGTACGTTGGGGGTTGGGCATCGGCACCGAGATGCACAGTAGCGGTGCTTATCCCGATATCAAAGAACAGTCCAACGCTATCTTGAAAATGAACGAGGACGGCACCGTACAGCTTCTGACCGGTGCTGCCGACCTGGGCACCGGTGCGCATACGGTGCTGGCCCAGATCGCGGCCGAAGAGTTGGGTATGCCGCTGGCAAACATCCGCGTTGTGAGCGGCGATACGGACATGGTGCCCTTCGATATCGGGGCCTACGCCAGCCGCACGACCTACGTGGCCGGCAGTGCCGTACAGCGCGCGGCTGCCGAACTCCGGCAACGACTGTTGGCTCTGGCAGGCGAGAAGCTTGGCTGCGAGGCGACAACCCTGGAGATTCGCGACGGCGAAATTCGGCGGCAGGGGCAGGTGCTCCTGTCTGTAGCCGAACTGGTCCGGGGAGAGGGTGGTCGGCCCGCGGTGGCGCTTATGGCGCAGGCCACCTACGAGGCCAAGGTCGCCTATTCCTTTGCCGCACACTTTGCCGAGGTGGAAGTCGATACCGAAACGGGCATGGTGAGAGTCACAAAGGTGGTGGCCGTCCACGAAATCGGCAAAGCCATCAACCCCCTCGGTGTGGAAGGCCAGATCGAGGGTGGGATTCAGCAGGGTATCGGGCACAGCCTTACGGAAGACCTGGTGCTCGATCCCGAGACAGGAGCGCCGTTGAACGCAGGGTTTGTCGATTACAAGATGCCCCTGGCCCCCGATATGCCCGAGATCCGCGTAATTATTCTGGAAGAGGCGCCGGACCCTGATTCTCCTTTCGGCGCCAAGGGTGTGGGCGAAGATCCCATCATGGCCATAGGCCCTGCCATTGCCAACGCCGTCTACAATGCCACCGGTGTGCGCTTTCGCGAGCTACCGATCACACCGGACAAGCTGCTCGCTCGCCTGCGCGAACAAGGCGAGACCGACACCGCCTGAGGGCAGCGCACCTTTGATCGCCCTGCCGCTCTCTCTAATTCTCAAAAGGAGGAGGTCCGAACCGTGACCGTTCCCATCATCGACTGTATCACCCACATCAGCCGCACGGACGATGACGTCATCGGCTGGGGGCCCAAGTTTCTGGCCGCGGACCTGCTGGCCCAGATGGACGCGCCGCGAACCGTCCTGGGTGAGCCCGGTCGTCGTATCGACAAAGCCGTGGTGTTCCCGGCTCTGGGGTTGACCGTCCCCACCTCGACGCTCTCCTTCGACGAGCAGCATGCATATGTGCTGGAAAGCGTGCAAGTCTATCCCGACCGCCTGATAGGCGGCATCATCATCCACGCTCGTCTCTGGAACGATGCCGTGCACGATTCCATACGCCGTCTGGTCAAGGAGCACGGATTCCGCATGCTGTACATCCACCCCTCCCTGCACAAGTACTGGTTGCCCATCCAGACGCCCAGCGAGGGCGAAGGTTCGAAGCAGCTTCTGTATCCTCTGTTCGAGACTGCCCGAGAACTGGACATCCCCGTACTCATCCACACAGGGGAGCAACCTTACGGCGTGCCGGCTACCGTGGACTATGTGGCCAGCCAGTTCCCAGACGTGACCATCATCATTGCCCATCTGGGCACTCAGGGAGAGATGTTCACGGTCGAAAGCCTTCTGGTGGCGGAACGCCGGCCCAACGTCTACGTGGAAACGAGTTTCGCCATGCCGCACATGCTTATCGAGGCAGTACACACCATCGGTCCCGAACGGGTCATCTTCGGCAGCAATTGTCCTCCCCTGGAGCCGACCCAACAGCTCCTCAATGTGGAAGAAGCCCTGACGTTGGACCCACCCATCGGCATGGGCCTACCCTACGAGGAAACCCGTCTGGTCATGGGTGGGAACCTGGCCCGCCTGTTGAACATCTGAGAGGAGCGAACAGAGATGACTTACACAATCGTTGATCCCCACTGTCACATCATCCCACATCGAGAGCCGGTGTGGGGCTGGGGACCCAATTTCACGGTAGAACGGCTGATCGCCATGATGGATCGGGGCTACGAAGTCATGGGCGAAATCAAGCCGGTAGCCAAGGCTGTGGTCATGACCGGTTTGGGGTTGACCGCGGTCGAACATCGCAGCATCGCCGAGTCACACCGGTATGTGCTGGAAAGCATCAAGAAGTATCCCCAGCGGCTCTTCTTCAATCCGGTGATCAATCCTCGCTATTCCCTGAACGATCAACTGGACCAGATCAAGGCCTGGCGTCGGGAATACAATGTCGTCATGCTGAAGCTGCATCCCAGCATGCATAACTATTACCTGCCCACCTACCGCCCCCATCCGGGCGAAAAGAGTCGCAAGATGGTCTACCCGGTGTTCGAACTGGCTCGCGAGTTGGGTCTGCCGGTGATGATCCACATGGGCGAATCACCTTACTCCATCCCTGCGCAAATCGCTCCCGTGGCCCAATCCTTTGCCGATGTACCCATCATCTGTGCCCATTCAGGCGCCAACAACATCCCCAGCAATGCCATCGATGCTATTCTGCTGGCCCGCACGCATGACAATGTCTACCTGGGGACGAGCTGGGTGCAGATGCCGGAGCTGATCGAAATGTACTACGCCATCGGGCCCGGCAAGATCATCTATGAGAGCGATTGCTCACCCCAGGCCATGGGCCAGACCCTGCGCATGGTGACCAATCTTCATCTTCCTCCGCCTCTGGGCGTGGGCGCGTCGAAAGACGAAGTCTATCGCATGATCGGGGGAAACGCCGCGGAGCTATGCCACATCCCCTTGCCTTGACTCCGTCCCGACCATTCTCTGTACCCAACCCGATGTCATGACTTCGCTACGAGCCTTTCTGGAGACCTTGCCCGATAGGGACGTATTCCGTATCCGCCGGCCCTTGCCCCTGGACTACGTGCCCACCGCGCTGGTGCTGGAGCTGGAAAAACGGGAGAAACACCCGGTGCTGTACATCGAACAGCCGGAAGGATTCGACATGCCGGTGGTGGCCAACCTGTTTGCCGATCGGCGACGCATCGCCCGCATGATCGGAGCGGAATCGCCGGCCCAGTTCAATGAAGCCTGGTTGCACGCCGAGGAAAATCCTATCCCCCCGGTGGTGGTGGAGAGGGGGCCGGTGCAGGAAGTGGTCAGGACGGGGGAGGAGGTGAACGTGGGTTGGTTGCCCATCAGCCGCCACTTCCAGCAGGACGCCGGCCGCTACATCGGCTCCGGTATCCTGGTGTGCAAGGATCCGGATACGGGGGTGCGCAATCTCAGCTACCAGCGGCTGCAGATGAAGGCGCGCGACCGGTTCGGTGCCAGCCTGCATTCCCGCGGACACATCTGGGAGCATCTGCAGCGGGCAGAGGTGCAGGGCCGTAATCTGGAGGTAGCCGTTGTGCTCGGCGCGCACCCGGCCGTACATCTGGCCGCGGCGGCCAAGGTGGCGATGGAAGTCGATGAGTACGATATCGCCGGCGGCCTGCTGGGACAGCCTGTAGAGCTGGTCCGCTGCCGCACCATTGATGTAGAGGTTCCGGCCAACGCGGAAATCGTCCTGGAAGGTGAGATCCTGGCGCATACGCACGAGGATGAGGGGCCCTTCGGCGAGTACACCGGCTACGCCACGCACCGTTCCACCCGTAACGTCTTCGTGGTCAAGGCAGTGACGCATCGCCAAGCCCCTATCTTTCTGGATGTGATTCCAGGCTATTCCAACGAGCACCTGCTGTTGGGGCGAGTAGCGAAGGAAGCTCATGTCTTTCAACGATTGAAGGAGGTAATACCCAATGTTCGGGCTCTGAACTATCCCCGATCGGGCACGCACTTCCATGCCTACCTTTCGCTGGAGAAAACGGCGGAGGGACAGGCCCGCCAGGCGCTGATGTTGCTCTTCGGATTGGATGCCTACGTCAAGCTGGCCGTGGCCGTGGACACCGATATCGATGTCTTCAATGAATCCGAGGTTCTCTGGGCTATGGCCACTCGCTTCCAGGCGGATCAGGATATGTTTGTCGTGCCCAAGGTGTTCTGCAATCGCCTTGATCCCTCGGCCAGAGAGGGTGTGGCGGCCAAGCTGGGCATCGATGCGACTGCGCCTCTGGACTGGGATGTGGAGCGTACTTCGTTGCCGCCGGAGGCCATCGAAAGGGCGAGGTCCCTCCTGGACGAAGGGTAGCGAATCGCCGCGATAGTGATAGGCTATCCTCATGTCCGGGGCGCAGGCCACCATTGGCCGCAGACCCACATAAATCCCAAGGTTTCCCCCAGGAGGCGCGTATGATATGATCATCTCCACTATCTGATACTTTGCCGATCCTTAACTCACTTTTCCCCGATGATCAGGAGTACGTACGATGAAAAAGCTGCTATTGATCTTGCCGCTCTTGCTGGCACTGGTACTGGCAGCGTGTGCGCCACCGGCAGCACCGGCGCCGGCAGCCCCCGCGGCCGGCGGTGAAGAGGCGGCTCAGCCGGCCGAAGAAGAGGTCTTCAAGGTTGGCCTGCTCAGCCCCGGCTCGGTCAACGATGAGGGCTGGAACAGTATTGCCTACCACGCCATGCTCCGTATCCAGGACGAACTGGGCGCGGAAATGAGCTACGTGGAGCTGGAACAGGACCCGGCGTCCTTCGAAAAAGCCTTCCGGGACTATGCCAGCCAGGGTTACGACATGATCCTGGGGCACGGCTTTGAATTCCAGGATGCCGCGCTCACCGTGGCACCGGAGTATCCCGATACTTACTTCTTCATCTCCAGTAGCCGTGTCTTCGAGAACAACGTGATCGGACTGAACACCGATTCCAGCCAGCCCTTCTATCTGATGGGTGTCATCGCCGCCATGATGGCCCCTGAAGGCGCGGGCTTCGTGGGTGGGATGGAGATTCCGCCTATCAGCGAGGCACTGACCGGTTTCATCAACGGCGCGCACAGCGTGAACCCGGACTATCCGGTCGCCAGCACGTTTATCGGGAACTTCACCGATGCCGCTGCTGCCAAGGAGGCGGCCTTGAGCATGATCGCGCAGGGTGCGCGCTTTGTTGTGCCTGATGCCGACGTCGCCGGCCTCGGTGTTTTCCAGGCTGTGGCGGAGTCCGGCCCCGATGTCTACACCTTTGGCGCCTTTGGCGATTTCACCGACAAGGCCCCCGACAACATCCTGGGCAACTATCTCGCGGATTACGGCCAGGGCATTGTCAACATCGCCAAGGCGGTCAAGGAAGGGACCTTTGAGCCTACAGGCAACATCGAGTTCGGCCTGGCGAATCCCGATGTCATGTGGATTGAGTTCAATCCGAACAAGCCCTTGCCAGAAGACGTAATGGCGGCCGTGGAAGCTGCAAAGCAGGCCATCATTGCAGGCGAGGTGAATACTCTGGCCGAGTAACTTCATGTCGGCGGGGCGCCACAGGAAAAGGCCGGGACGCCCCGCCGTCTTTCTCCCCCAGTGAAGCCATGAGCGATTCTCGTTCGGACATCCTGGCATTGGCCGAGGAGCGAAAGGCGCTATCGGTTGAAGCTCCGGCGTCGGGCCTGAGACGACGCTGGCAGGTCTTGCTGTGGAGCACGCTTGGGCCGATCGCGGCGATTCTGGCGGCGTTTGTGGTCAGCGGTCTCATGCTGCTGGTGGCGGGTTTCGATCCCCTGTTTGCTTTTGCCACGCTACTGCGCGGCGCATTCGGCGACCTGCGGGTGATCAGCGAGGTGCTGCTGCAGGCCACGCCCCTGATGCTGATCGGCGTGGGCCTGGCTGTGGCCTTCCGCTCCAACATCTGGAATATCGGTGCCGAGGGTCAGTTCTACGCCGGTGCCGTACTCAGCACGATCGCGGGGATCTACCTGGGCATGTTGCCCGCCGTGGTGTTGGTGCCCCTGGTTCTGGTTTTGGGCTTTGTGGGCGGTGCCCTGTGGGGAGTCCTGGCAGGCTGGTTCAAGGTGCGGTTTGGCGCCAGCGAAATCGTCACGACCATCATGCTGAACTATGTGGCCATCATCGGCACCGGCTATCTGGTGACCGGGCCGATGATCGAGCAGGCCGGTACCTATCCCCAAACCGCCAAAGTGGCCGAGGCGGCCAGGCTCTATCGCTTTCTCCCGCCCACGCGGTTGCACATCGGTTTTCTGCTGGCCCTCGTCTTCGCCGTCATCGTATACGTGCTGCTGTTCAAGACATCCACCGGTTATGCCATTCGCGCCGCGGGCCATAACCAGACGGCCGCACGCTATGCGGGCATCGACGTTGAGCGTACGGTTCTGTTGGCCATGGGGATCAGCGGCGGAGCAGCCGGGCTGGCAGGGGCCATCCAGGTGAGCGGGCTGACGTTCCGACTGTATCAGCAGATCTCGCCGGGGTATGGATTCACCGGCATCGCCGTAGCCCTGCTCGCCGGTAACCATCCCCTGGGTGTGATCCTGTCAGCGCTCCTGTTCGGGGCTCTGCGTTCCGGTTCCGAGGTCATGCAGATCAGCGCCAAGATCCCCTCGGTGCTTGTGTTCGTTGTGCAGGGGCTGGTCATTTTGTCGGTGGTCAGCTACGGCGTCTATCAGATGAAGCTTTTTGGTCGATTGCGAGTTGCAAAAGAGGGTTGAGCAATGGATACCGTATGGATCGCCATGATTCCTGCTATCCTGGCAGCGACGTGGCGCATGGCCACGCCGCTCATCTATGCGGCCGTGGGTGAAGTGATTACCGAACGGGCCGGGGTGCTCAACATCGGTCTGGAAGGCACCATGCTGCTCGGCGCCTTCACGGCTTTCGCTGCCGTCTACGCTACGGATAATCTCTGGGTTGGCTTGCTGGCGACACTGCTTGTCGGGGTTGTCGTCGGCCTGGTGTTTGCTTTCTTCACGGTCACCGTGAAGGCCAACCAGATCATCGTGGGTGTGGCCTTGAATCTACTGGGCCTGGGGCTGACGGGTTTTCTCTTTCGCACACTTTTCCTCGGGACCAAGAACGCGGTGCGTACTGTGCCGGTCCTGAACATCCCCGTTCTCAGCGATCTGCCCGTCGTCGGCGAGATGCTTTTCCACCAGAATCTGATGGTCTACGGAACGTTGCTGTTGGTACCGGTGGCTTCCTTTGTGCTGTATAAGACGGCGTTCGGGCTGGCCATACGCTCGGTGGGCGAACATCCGCGGGCATCGGACACAGTGGGCATTAGCGTCAGCGGGATCCGCTATGCTGCCGTGATGATCGGGACGGCGCTGACTGCTATCGCGGGGGCTTTTCTCACCATCGCGCACACGAATCAGTTCGTCGAGGGCATCACCAGCGGGCGTGGTTTCATCGCGCTGGCCGTGGTTGTCTTCGGGCGTTGGAGTCCCAAGGGAGCATTCTGGGCTTCGCTGCTGTTCGGTGTCTTCTTCGCGCTGCAACTGCGTCTGCAGGCTATGCCCGATCTGGCCATTCCCTATCAAGCCTTTCAGGTGCTGCCCTACGCGGCGACGATCGTCGTGCTTCTCAGTCTGCGCGGCCGTAGCCACGCGCCCTCCGCGCTGGCCATCCCCTATGAAGCTTGAGAGGGGTGCCTGCTATGAGCGATGACGTTATCCTGCGCATGGAGAACATGGTCAAGACCTTTCCGGGTGTGGTGGCCAACGCCGGCATCAACCTGGAAGTCAGGCGGGGGGAGATCCACTGTCTGTTGGGTGAAAACGGCGCGGGCAAGACTGTGCTGATGAGCACGCTCTACGGTCTCTATCACGCCGATGCCGGCAGTATCATTTACAAGGGCCAACCGGTGCAGATCCGCTCCCCAAAGGATGCCATCCGCCAGCGCATCGGTATGGTCCACCAACATTTCATGTTGGTACCTACGCTGACGGTGGCCGAGAACCTCATCCTCGGGCAATACCGCTACTGGCAGAGGCTCAGTCAGATGGAAAGGGCGAAGGCGGAGATCAGGCGGCTGGGAGAGGAGTTCGGTCTACGTATTGATCCGGACGCGGTAGTGGGCCGCCTCTCGGTGGGTGAACAACAACGGGTAGAGATCCTGAAAGCGCTCTACCACGGTATCGATCTGCTCATCCTTGACGAACCTACGGCGGTACTCACGCCCCAGGAGACGTCGCAGTTGCTGGGTTTTCTGCGCGAGCTGGCGGACAAGGGCCTGACCATCATCTTCATTACCCACAAGCTAGAAGAGGTGATGCAGGTCAGCGACCGGGTGACAGTGCTGCGCGATGGAAAAGACGTGGCAACGCTGAATACGGCGGAAACCAGTCCCCGCGAGCTGGCGCGGCTGATGGTGGGCCGCGATGTGCTGATGGAAATGCCCGAACGCCAGGGCGAGCCGGGTGAGGTCGTTCTGGCGGTGCAGGATCTGTGTGTAGAGAACGAACGGGGTCTGAGGGTGGTGGATGGCGTTTCCTTCGAGGTGCGCGAGCGGGAAATCGTGGGGATTGCAGGTGTGGCAGGCAATGGGCAGAGCGAGCTGGCACTGGCGCTGGCCGGTCTCATGCCCATTCACAGCGGCGAGGTACGACTCAACGGTCAGGTGCTCCGGGAGTGGACGCCCCGTCAGGTCAGTCAACTTGGGCTTGCCCATGTTCCCGAAGACCGCCACGGGATGGCCATTATCCTACCCTTCTCCGTCTCCAACAATTTCGTGATCCATTCGTTTGGAGATGAACCTTTTTCGCGCCACGGCTTTCTCAACTTCAGTCGTATCAGGGAGTATGCCCAACGATTGGTCCGGGAATATGACGTACGGCTTGTTTCGGTGGACGATCCCATCTCGAGTCTTTCGGGAGGCAACCAACAGAAAGTGGTGGTCGCGCGCGAGCTGAATCGGGAGCCACGACTGCTCCTTGTCAACCAGCCCACGCGTGGCATCGACATCGGTGCCACCGAGTTTGTACGACAGAGGATTCTCGCACAGCGCGACAGGGGGTCGGCGGTGTTGTTGATTTCCACGGAGTTGGAAGAGATCTTCCACCTCAGCGACCGCATTCTGGTCATGTATGAGGGGAAGATCGTGGGCGAGGTGCCACCCGACCGCAGCCTGCTCGACAAGATCGGTCTGATGATGGCAGGACATCGCGCCGAGGCGTGAGAGAAACCAACGGTTAACAAGAAGAGCAGGCTCCCAGATGGGAAGCCTGCTCTTTTAGGATGGGGTGCAAGCAGATGGCTGCTATGGGAGTTCCGGGAAGCCGTTGACTTCGTCATTGTGGAACCAGATGAACTCGTTGATGCTGTGCATGGCACCGGCGGTGTCGAAGTGAGCGGTGTCTGCGGTCCAGCGACTGCCGTCCCAGGTGGTGGAAGCAGCGAGGACGGGCGCGATGCCGAAGTCGCCGCCCGCCATGGGGGGAACGGGCAGGGCGGGATAGCGGAGGAAGATAGGGGGTTCTTCCTGCTCGAAGGGAGCTTTGAACAGATTGATGGGCGGAGCCGAGATCTGCAGGCCGCCGAGGTTTACGACGCCCTCGAAGAAGCCGGCGAAAACGGCTTCGACCTTTGCCTGGTCAATGCGGTCACCCAGGAAGAGGCGTCCTGCATTGAGCGCGCCCATGATGGTGCCGGCATCATCGGCCGTATAGGTGTCCTGGCCGGAGAAGGCGCCGGTCTCGGACACATAGGCCGCGAGCAGCAGTCCGAGATGTTTGGCAGCCGCGTCCAGCAGGGTGTCATTGCCTGTGATGCGACCGGCTTCGATCAGGCCGCGTGCTACGGTAGCGTGCTCGACGGGCAGGCTATGGGGCGTCTGCGCCAGCGTCTCACCCCACGCTGCGATCTTGTCCAGCGCGAGGGCCCGGTTGTCGGCATTGCTCGTGTTGGCTGCGTACCAGACCAGTGCCTGGATGCCAATGCTCAGGTCGCGAACGCCGGTCGGTTCGGATGCCAACACCTTCTGCAGCAGCTGGTCGGCAGCAGCGGCAAACATGGCAGCAGCATCAGGGTCGGCGTAGCGGTTGCCGGCGCTGTGCGGCAGGGTCTCGGCTCCGTACACGCCCGCGCCGTCACTCAACGCCAGGAGCATGGCGTAGTCACCGGCCAGGCTGTTGTCGAAGCGATCGGCTTCTTCCATCCAGGCCTTGACCTGCATCTTCGGCATAAGAGCCATCATCATGCCCACGAAGCGCTGCTGGGCACCAAAGGGGGCGTCGGGTGTGCCGAAGTGATTGTCCACGTGGAACTGCTTGGCCCACTCCAGTTCTTTGACGATGGTCCAGGCCGTGGCTTCGGTTGTGATCCGGGTGTCGCCGCCGACCCAGCGCAGGGTCCCGAAGTCGGACGGGTCCAGCGCTTGCGCGAGATGAGGATCTCCGCCGGCATAGACGATGCGAAGGGGTGCCGGGTTGACCGGCGGGACGACGGTATCGCCATCGGAAGGATCGGCGTCGACCATCTTGATGGCGGCCATGAGCATTTCTTTGGGGGGCATGAAGGTCTCGCCGTTACCGCTCTGCAGCGTCAGGCTCAGGAGATTGTAGCGGGAGTACCAGTAGCCCTCTTCTTCGGCTGCGGTAGCGTCGTATTGCGCCAGACCGTTGCGGACACCGGTTGCAGACGGCGGCAAAGCGACGACCTCGGGGAAGCCGTTGACTTCGTCGTTGTGGAACCAGATGAACTCGTTGGAGGCGTGCATGGCGCCGGCGGTATCGAAGCGGGAGTCGGTGACCTCCCAGCCGCTGCCGTTCCACGTGACTTCGGCGGCAAAGACCGGTGCGATGCCGAAGTCTCCGCCTGCCATGGGGGGCTTGGGAATGGTGGGGTAGCCGAAGAAGATAGGTGGTTCGTCCTGCTCGAACTCGCCCTTGGCGACCGGAATGGGCGGCACGGATTGTTGCAGGCCGCTCTTGTTGACGGCATTGAGGAAGAAGTTGGTGAAGATGTCCTCGACCTCGCCAGCGTCAACGGCGTTTCCGCCGAAGAACTTGAGGCTGTTGAGCGCGCCCATGATGACGGCAACGTTGTCGATGGTGTAGGTGTTTTGGCTGTCGAAGGCTCCGGTCTCGGGGTTGAAATCGGCGGCCATGGCTTCGAAGGCGGCAGCGGCGGCCGCAAGATAGGTATCGTTGCCAGTGGTGCGGTAGGCTTCGATCAGCCCACGGATGACAAAGGCGCGCTCGGTCGCGTTGGCCGGCTGAGCAGCGGCCAGCATGTCGCCGAACCGGGTGATCCGTTGCAGGGCATCGGCCTGATTGCCGTTCTTGTCGGTGGTGGCTGCGTACCAGGTGAGAGCCTGGATGGCCAGTGAGAGTTCCTCGATGTCGGCCGGTTGCCGGTCGGTCAGGCTGGCGAAAAGCATGTCGGCAGCGCCGCCAAAGACGGAAGCCTGTTGCGGGTTGTGGTAGCGGTTGCTGGCGCTGTGGGGGAGAGCATCTGCCTTGAGCGCCGCGGCCAGATCGCTGTAGGCCTCGAGCATGACCCATTGGCCTGACCAGTCTATTTGGCCATCGCTGTCGGCAATGAGTCCTTGTTCGTTCTTCAGGTTCTGCAACGCGTACAGGCCTTGCTGCTTGGCCTCGGCATTGAGCAGGAGACCGACGAAACGCCACTGGGCGCCGAAGTCGTCCTGGGGGGTGCCGAAGTGATTGTCGACATGGAATTGCTTGGACCATTCGATTTCCTTGATCATGGTCCAGCCCATGGCGCGCGCGGTGATGGTGGTATCGAAGCTGGCCGGATCCCAACGTTGCGTGCCGAAGTCGTTGACATCGAGCTTCTGGATGTAGTGCGGGTCGCCGCTGGCGTAGACCGCGCGCAACGGGGCAACGCCTTTCTTGGGTGCGGCTGTGTCGCCGTCGTCGGGATTGGCATCGGCCAGTTGGATGAAGGACTTGATGATCTCAGGATCGGGCTTGAAGGTCTCACCCAGGGCCGAACGGAAGACCAGGTTGCCGAGATTGTAGCGGGAGTACCAGTAGCCTTCCTCTTCCGCGGCCGTACCGTCGAAAGGAATGGGTGTGGCGGTGGGTTCAACGCTCTGGGTGGGCGTTGGAGGGGGTTGGGT
>RFJM01000195.1 GCA_003694905.1 Caldilineae bacterium | reverse complement strand
CTTCCACCTGGGGAAGGACGTGGCCGGCGGCCTGACGCAGTTGACGGAGGGCCTAGCCCCATCCAGCCACCCAGCCACCTAGCCATCCAGCTATCCAGCCCTCCAAAGGTCGAGAACACGTGAGAACCCGAGCCCGTCACGAGCACCCATTATGAGCCTCCGATACTGGTACATGCTGCCCGTTTCGATCCTCATCGCCACCGTAGCCATGGCTTCGGGCGTGGAAGGGGCTACTTTCTTTTCGCCGCTCTTCATGCTGGCCCTGGGCCTGCCGCCTAACATCGCCATCGGCACAGGGCTGATTACCGAGGTCTTCGGCTTCGCCAGCGGCTTGTACGCCTACGCCCGCAAGCGATTCATCGACTTTCGGCTGGGCATCATGTTGCTCATGGTCACGATCCCCATGGCACTGCTGGGGACGTGGGTGTCAGGACACGTCGAACCCGACATTTTGAAGGCTACGCTGGGGGTAGGGCTATTCGTGGTGGCAGCCAGTTTCCTCCGAACACCCGAGCATGAGCAGATCGTGCTTCTGGACGCCGCCATTCGACAGGAATACGGTGGTGAAAAGGCGGAGACTTGCCTGGTTACCGCAGATGGCGAAGAGATCCGCTACCGCGTCTGTAATCGTGTTGAGGGGTGGATCATTTCGGGGTTAGGGGGCTTGTTCATCGGCATGATCTCCACTGGCCTGGGTGAGTTGAACGGCTACTTTTTGCTGCAGCGCTGTCGTGTCCCGAGCAAGGTGTCGGTGGCCACCAGTGTCTTTGTCGTTGCCTTCACGGCGCTGGTTGCCTCCGTCGGACACGCGGTGCAGTTCGTGCAGTCTGACAGCACTGCGATGAACACCGTGCTGAGCCTGCTCATCTTCACCGTGCCAGGGGTAGTCATCGGTGGGCAGTTAGGATCGGCGGTGACCAGCCGCATCCCCCAACGCACGCTAGAGCGCAGCATGGGGGTTCTCTTTGCGCTGGTTGGAGCGCTGATGCTGGCCGGCGTCGTTATGCGAGGTGGTCTGTGAAGCTGAGCGCCCAGCCCCTCCCCCAAATCTGCGGGAGGGGAGCCGAATCTCCCCCTCTCCCAGGGCCTGTCCTGAGCCCAGCCGAAGGGTTGGGAGAGGGGGCAGGGGGGTGAGGGCCGTTACCGGAGTATCGTCTCAGTCTTCATAATTTGCCGGCTTTGCCCGTGGCAGAATGACAATTCGAAGATGACAGATAAAGCAGTTACGACCTGCCCATTGTGTGGCAGGATTACAACAAAAGATGAACTGGCCGAGGCCGGCTGGCTGGCCCCCGACGTCCTGGTGCGGCTGGCTCGCCGGCATCCCCACTGGAAGCGGGAAGATGGTGCCTGCCCGGCCTGTGTTCAGCAGGTGCTGCTGCAGACGCTCCTCGACCGGGGTGATGCGGCCCTGCACGACGGCATCCAGGCCGCATGGCCGCTGGATGCGCGAGCAGCCTTCGGCGTGTTGCCCACGCCCTTGCGCCTGCACGCCGATCCGCGTTATACTGGTAAGGGCATCACCCTGGCCCTGGTAGACAGCGCCTTCTACCCGCATCCCGACCTGGTGCAGCCGCGCAACCGCATCCGCGCCTGGGTGGACGCCGGCCACACTGACCTCCGCGCGCACGTTTTCGGCCCTGACGAAATGCCCCGCTGGCCCGGCTGGGACGACGCACACCCGGCCCAGTGGCACGGCCTGATGACCAGCGGGGTAGCCGCCGGCAACGGCTGGCTGAGCCACGGCCTGTACCGCGGCCTGGCCAGCGACGCCGATCTGGTGCTCGTGCAGTTGGGCAGCAGCATCGGACACATCAGCAATGCGCGCATTGCCCGTGCACTGCGCTGGTTGTGCGAGCATGGACAGGCTTTGGGCGTGCAGATCGTGAATCTGTCAGTGGGTGGCGATCCCGTGTGGCCGCTGGCCGGCAACCCCGTGGACGAAGCCGTGGCTGAGTTGGTGGCTCAAGGCGTCACGGTGGTAGCCGCTGCCGGCAACGATGGCGAGCGCCGGCTCATCCCGCCGGCCACCGCGCCGGCGGCGCTGACCATCGGCGGGCTGGACGACAAGAACACCTTCGATCACAACGAGGTGGAGCTGTGGCACAGCAACTACGGCCAGACAGCCGGCGGTGCCCTCAAACCGGAGCTGGTCGCCCCCAGCATCTGGGTGGCGGCCCCGGTGCTGCCCGGCTCCTCCGTTGCCGAAGAGGCGGCGGAGCTGTTTGCCCGCCGTGCTGAAGGGGACAAGACGGTCGAGAAGCGGATCGCCGAGTTGAAGCTGGTGACGCCCCATTACCAGCACGTGGACGGCACCAGCTTCGCCGCACCGCTCGTCGCCAGTGTGGTCGCGTGCATGTTGGAGGCCAACCCGGCGCTCACGCCGCATCTGGTACGGGACGTGCTCATCGCGGCCGCCCAGCCGATTCCGGGGGCACCGATCGAGCGGCAGGGAGCCGGCGCGCTGGATGCCGGCCAGGCTGTGGCGCTGGCCCTGCGCGAGCAACATGGCCCGCTGGCGGGTCGTCCGCTGTCGCCACAGGTGACGCCGGCCGGCATTACTTTCCTGCTCCACGACCACAATGCCCGCCGGGTGGAGGTCTTCGGGAGCTGGAACGACTGGCGGCCGCCGCCGCTCCCTCAGGGTGCGGCCTGCCGTCCGGTGGTGCTTCATGCCCCGACGCATCGTGGGGCGAAGGGGACGCACGTAGTGATCGAGGCGGTCCGCCGACTCCGGGAAGTCGACGGCGTCGATTTCGAGTTCCAGCTCGTCGAGAACCTTCGGCACACCGAAGCGCGGCAGTTGTACGAGCGGGCCGATCTGCTGATCGATCAACTGTATGCCGGCTGGTACGGCGGATTGGACGTCGAGTTGATGGCGTTGGGCAAGCCGGTTATTGCGGCTGATACAGAAGACTGTAGAGGACCCGTTGAGGACGGTAAGAATGGGTTTCTCACACGTCCAAGAGATTCTGTAGACCTAGCTGACAAAATTAACCGAATGTTGAGTGACGATAGGATGCGTACCAAATTCGGGGAATATTCCTTGGCGAAAATCCAATGCGAATTCGAT